>CAZTGN010000140.1:0-7319 GCA_964613275.1 uncultured Conexibacter sp.
GACGACCCGAACGTCTCGCGCTTCCACGCCGAGGTGCGCCCGCTCGAGGGGGCCTCCGAGGTCCGCGACCTCGGCTCCCGCAACGGCACCCGGGTCGACGGCGGATTCGTCAGCGGCCGCGCCGTGATCAGGCCCGGGGCGGAGATCGGGATCGGCCCGTTCCGGCTCGTCTTCGACGGCAGCCGCTTCGTCCGCCGTGACGACCGCGGCGCGATGCGGCTGCGCGGCGAGGAGGTGTCGATGCGGATCCGCGACAAGCTGATCCTCAACCGGGCGTCGATCGCGGTCGAGCCGGGGGAGTTCGTCGTCATCATCGGCGAGAGCGGATCCGGGAAGACGACGCTCGTGAAGGCGCTCGCCGGGGTCACCGATCCGAGCGGGGGGCGGGTGCTGGTCAGCGGCGAGCCGGTCCAGAGCCGCCTCACCGACATCGGCTACGTGCCCCAGGACGAGATCGTCCATCGCGGCCTGACCGTGGTCGAGGGACTCCGCTACGCGGCCTGGCTGCGGCTTCCGAAGGACTCGACGAGCACCGACATCGACGAGGCCGTCGACCGCGTCCTCGACGAGCTCGACCTCGGCCCCCACGCCGAGACCCGGATCGGCTCGCTCTCCGGCGGCCAGCGCAAGCGGGTCGGGGTCGGGACCGAGCTCGTCAACCGGCCGAGCCTGCTGTTCCTCGACGAGCCCACGACCGGCCTCGATCCCGGCCTCGAGACGCGGCTGATGGAGATCTTCCGCGAGCTCGCCGAGCCGGGGCGGCGCAGCGTCACCGTCGTCACCCACGCGACCAAGAACCTCGACCTGCCGGACAAGGTCTGCGTGATGGGCCAGGGCGGCGAGCTCTGCTTCTTCGGCCCGCCCGAGGAGGCCAAGGAGTTCTTCGCGACGCCGACCTTCGACGGCATCTACTCGGCGCTCGACGAGCGCCCGGCGCCGGAGTGGCGGGGCGAGTTCGAAGCCGAGCGCGGCGACGCGCTGCCGACGCTCGAGGAGCCCGCCGCCGCTCCCGCCGCGCCCCGCCCCGCCCGGCCGCGGCCGGACGTCGGCCGCCAGTCGACGCTGCTGGCCCGCCGCTACGCGACGCTGATGGTGCGCGACCGCCGCAACCTCGCGATCCTGCTCGGCCAGGTGCCGCTGATCGCGCTCGGGATCGCGCTCCTGTTCCAGTCCGACGTCTTCAGCAAGTCGGCCGACATCAACAACGCGGCGCTGCTGCTCTTCCTCGTCGTCACCTCGATGATCTGGCTCGGCGCGATCGACGCGGCCCGCGAGATCATCAAGGAGCGTCCGCTGATGGAGCGCGAGCGGGCGATCGGAGTGCGCCTCAGCGCCTACCTGGGGTCGAAGTCGATCGTCCTCTTCGGGCTCGTGATCGTCCAGGCCACGCTGCTCGCCGCGGTCACCTTCGGGCTCCGCCAGCTGAACGAGTCGGTGGCGGGCTATCTCGCCCTGTTCGTCGTTCTCGTCGTGACCGGCTTCGTCTCGGTCGCGATGGGCCTTTGGATCTCGTCGCTGGTCTCGAGCGAGGACCAGGCGGCCAGCTTCATCCCGCTGGCGCTGATCCCGCAGCTCCTCTTCGGCGGAGCGATCGTCGCCGTGAAGGCAATGGACCCGGCGATGCAGCAGCTCTCGAAGCTCGTCTACTCGCGCTGGTCGTTCGCCGACATCGGCGCCGCGATCGACATGGGCGATCGGATCCCGGCGTCCTCGCTCCCCAGCCGCTACGAGCCGGGGTTCTTCGAGCTGCCGCTGGCGCGCGGGGTCGGCATCCTCGCGATCTTCCTGCTCGCCTTCCTCGTGCTCACCTACGTGACCCTCGAGGTCAACCGCCGGGAGGGATAGCCAAGGGGCCGGTGATGCGCCGCCGCGGGATCGAGATCGGCAGCACGATCGCCGGGCGTACGCTCGAGGCGGAGATCGGCCGCGGCGGCATGGGAGTCGTCTACCGGGCCCAGAACGACCGCCTCGACCGGATGGAGGCGGTCAAGGTGATCGCCGACGACCTCGCCCGCGACCGCGGCTTCCGCGAGCGGTTCCTGCGTGAGGCGATGATCGCGATCGCGGTCGAGCATCCCCACGTGATCCCCGTCTATGACGCCGACGAGGCCGCCGGCGGGCACCTGTTCATCGCGATGCGGTACGTCAGCGAGGGCTGGAACCTGGCCAGCCTGATCGGCCAGCGCGGGCGGCTCGAGCCGCGCCTCGCCGCCCAGATCGTCTCCGACATCGCCTCCGCGATCGACGCCGCCCACGCCCGCGACCTCGTCCACCGCGACGTCAAGCCGACGAACATCCTGATCGTCGACCAGCGCTCCCATCATTCCTACCTGACCGACTTCGGCCTCTCCAAGCGCGTCTCCTCGAAGACGATGCTGAGCGGCGCCGGCGCGGTGATCGGGACCGTCGACTACATGTCGCCGGAGCAGGCGCAGGGGCGCGAGGTCGACCATCGCACCGACGTCTACGCGCTCGGGGTGACCCTGTTCGAGGCCTTGAGCGGACGGGTGCCGTATCTGAACGAGACCAACGAGGGGCGGCTGCTGGCGAAGGTCCAGGAGCCGGCGCCGATGGTCACCCAGGTCGCCACCGGGATCCCGCCGGCGTTCGACGCGGTCCTCGCCCGCGCCCTCGCCCGCGACCCCGGGGAGCGCTACGCATCCGCCGGCGAGCTCGGGCGTGCCGCGCAGGAGGCCGCCGGCCGGCCGTCGTCGATCACCACCGGCCGCGAGATCGGGATCGGCTCGGTGATCGCCGACTGCCTGATCGAGGAGGTGGCGGGAGAGGGCGGCATGGCGGTCGTCTACCGGGCGACGCAGCAGAGCCTCGGGCGTGAGGTGGCGGTCAAGGTGATGGCGCCCGGCCTCGCCGAGCGGGCCGAGTTCCGGGCGCGCTTCGAGCGCGAGTGGAAGATCGCGGCGGCGCTCGAGCACCCGAGCGTCGTCCCGATCCTCTGGGCCGGCGAGCACGACGGCCGGCTGTTCATCGTCATGCGGTTCGTCGCCGGCGGGACCCTGCGCGAGCGTCTCGCCGAGCTCGGCCGGCTCGAGCCCGAGCTTGCGATCGAGGTGCTCGAGCAGCTCGCCGACGCACTCGACGCAGCCCACGCACGCGGGCTCGTCCACCGCGACATCAAGCCCGGCAACGTGCTCGTCGACGCCGCGAGCGGTGCCGTCTACCTGACCGATTTCGGCCTCGCCAAGGAGCTCAGCGACGACGCCACCGACGTCGACGAGCAGGTGATGGGCACCGCCCGCTACATGCCGCCGGAGCGCCACGGCGCCGGCACCGTCGATGAGATCCGTGGCGACGTCTACTCGCTCGGCTGCCTGCTCTGGGACATGGTGCCGCCGGAGCTCGCCGCGGTCGTCACGAGGGCGATGAGCGAGGATCCGCAGCAGCGCTTCGGCTCGGCCGGCGCGATGGCGTCGGCGGCGCGCGCCGCGCTCGCGTCGGCGCCTCCACCGCCGGAGGCCGAGGAGCACGCGCGGCCCGAAGCGCCGTCGCAGCGGCCCCCCTCGGTCGGGTCGCCGGCGCCGCCGCGCCGTCGCCCGTTCGAGCCGGCGCCGCTGTCGAGCGGGCTCTCCCGGCGGGTCGTCGAGCTCTGCGACTCGGTTCTCGCGATGGGGATCGTCGAGGGTGAGGCGCTGGCCGAGCTCGCCGCGGTGCGCGAGCGGCTCGTGGCGCCGCTTCGCCTCGCGGTCTCGGGACGGCCGGGCAGCGGACGCTCGACGCTCGTCAGCGCGCTGATCGGGCGCCGGCTCGACGGCGGCCTCGCGACGCCGCTCGAGATCGCCTACGGGGACCGTGAGCGGGTCACCGCCGTGATGGCGTCCGGCGAGCGGATCGAGGAGGGACTGACGCCGGAGGGCCTTCTGCCCGCCACGGTGCTCGAGCCGGGTGAGGCGCTCGAGCGGATCGCCGTCGAGCTCCCGGTCGAGTCGCTTCGGACCGTCTCCCTCGCGGTCGGCCGGGCGGACGACGCCGAAGCGGTCCTCCTCCTCGTCGCCGCCGGCGAGGCCGGGGATGCGGCCGCGGTCGCGGACGAGTGCGTCGCGGAAGGAACGCGGCGGGCGCTCTCGGCGGTCAACTGCGCGGCGGCGCTGACGAAGCCCGACCTCCTCGCCGATGAGCGGGATGAGGCCGTGGCGGCCGTCCGCTCGTCGCTCGGCCACGCGATCGCGACCGTCGTCCCCCTCGACGGCCTGATCGCGGCCCTCGCCGCCACCGGAGCTCCGGTCGGGGAGGACGTGGCCCTGATCGGCGAGCTCGCCGGAGCGGAGGCCGACCGCGACGCGCTGCTCGCCTCCGCGGAGGCGTTCACGGCCGGAGCCACCGCGATCGGCGTCGAGGAGCGCGCGGCGCTCCTCGACCGCTACGGGCTCGCCGGCCTGCGCTGGGCGCTCGAGCTTGCCGATGTGGGCGGCCTGACCGGGGTCGGGCTGCGACGGCGGCTGCGCGAGGTATCGGGGCTCCCCGAGCTCGAGGAGGTGATCGACGGGTTCCATCAGCGCAGCGATGCGCTCAAGGCGGACCGGGCGCTCGAGCGGCTCGAGGGGCTCGCCTACGAGCACGCGGAGCTGGCGCTCCTCGGCGATCACGTCGAGGCCCTGCGGCTCGCTCCCGAGATGCACCTGGTCGGCCTGATCCGCGCCTATCAGCGGATCGTCGTCGACGGGGTCGAGGTTCCGGGCGAGCTCCTCGGCGACCTCGAGCGGCTGATCACGGGCCGCACCAGGGCCCAGCGGTTCGGCATCGGCGAGGATCGGACCAGCGACGTCCGCGTCGCCGCGCTCGCCGGCTTCCGCGCCTGGAAGATGTTCGAGAACGCCGGCAACGCCGGTCCCGCCGGTCGCCGCGTGGCCCGCCTCGTCGCCCGCTCCTACGAGCAGTACGCGCGCGACGCCGAGGTCGCGACGCGGTAGCTGCGGCCCTGATCCCGCGAGCGGCGCCGCGTGCCGTGATCAGCGGGACTTCCGCCCGCTCGCCTGAGAGCTTGGCCCGGTTCAGGCTCCGAGCCGTTCGCTTCGATCAGGCTCCGAGCAGAACCGGCGCCACCTGCTTCTTGCGGCTCATCACACCCGGCATCGGGATCAGCCCGTCGCCGTTGCGCTCGCCGAAGGCCCGGACCAGCGCCGAGTCGTCGCCGACCGCGATCGCCATCGTCCCCCTGGCGAGGATGTCGGTAACCATCAGGGCGGCCAGCGCGTAGCCGTTGCGCTCGCGCGTCTCGGCCATCGCCTCGGCCAGCTCGGCGCGGCGCTCGAGGACGCCGCTTCCGACCGTCTCGATCTGGGCGATCGAGACCGTCTCGCCGGAGGCGAGCGTGTACTCCTTGGCGTCGCGGGTGACGATCTCGCGAGCGGTGAGCTCGGTCACGTCGGAGGTCGAGGCGAACATCTCGCGGCCGAGCTCGGTCGCGTTGACGTCGACCAGATCCTCGAGATCGTCGATCGCGGCCCGGTCGCGGTCGGTCGTCGTCGGCGAGTTGAGCAGGACCGTGTCGGAGAGGATCGCGCAGATCAGCATGATCGCGGTCGAGTCCATCGGGTCGATCCCGCCGGTCGCGAAGCGCTCGGCGATCAGCGTCGCCGTCGATCCGACCGGGTCGAAGGTCGCGGTCACCGGGATCCGCGTCTCGATCGAGCCGATGTGATGGTGGTCGAGGATCTCGACGATCTCGGCCTGCTCCACCCCGGGGACGCTCTGGGCGGCCTCGGCGTGGTCGACGAGGATCACCCGGCGCGGCTGCGGAGCGACGAGGTCGCTGCGGGTGACGAGGCCGACCGGGTGGCCGTGGGAGTCGACCGCGACCGCTGCCCGGTAGTGGACGTCCTTGACCTGCTCGGAGATGTCGACGATCAGGTCGTCGGGGTCGACCGTCAGCGGTTCGCGGTCGGCCAGCCCCTCGCAGGGCGAGGCCAGCGTCACCATCCGGCAGCTCACGTAGGAGTCGAGCGGGCTGATGACGATCCGGCAGCCGCGCTCGCGCGCGAGCGCGCGGATCGACGGGTCGGGGGCGATGCCGTTGCTCGCGATGAGCACGGCCGCGCCGAGCTCGATCGACTGCCGCTGGGCATCGAGGCGGTTGCCGACGACGACGACGTCGCCGTCGGAGATCCGGCTCTTGCTGCGCGCGGCGTCGATCGAGTGGACCCAGACGCGACCGGCGACTGTCCCGTCCTCGCCCTCGATCAGCTCGCCGTCGAGGACCGCGACGATCGCCGAGATGGTCGTCGGCGCGTCGGCGAGGCTGTGCGTCCTGCCGGTCTCGCGGATGTAGCGGTGGGCGAGCGCGCGTTCGGTCATCACGCCGACCAGATCGCCGCCGTCGCCGACGATCGGGACGATGTCGAGGTCGCCCGCGGCCATCATCCGGCCGACCCGGCGGAGCGGCTCGCCGTGGCCTGCGACCGGGAACTCCTCCTGCATCACGTCGCTCACCCGCAGGAACACGTGCCCCATCGGCTCAGGGGGCCGGGCGCCGCTGCGCTCGAGCGCCCAGGCTGTCTGCGCGTTCACCTTGCCGAGCCGGACCGGCACGTAGTCGCTCTCGGGGTCGAGCTGCTGCTTCAGCTCCGCGTAGGCGATCGCCGACGCGATCGAGTCGGTGTCCGGGTTGCGGTGGCCGGTGACGTAGATCCGCCGCCGCCGCGGGTCGATCGGCTCCTCGCTGCTCACGACCGCAGGATCATCGAGCATCGGGACGTGGGTCGCCCAACGGGTGTGGAGCGCCGCCGCGGCGACCCACGTCCCTGGCCGGGGCGGTCAATCGCCATCGCCGGCCAGGTAGGGCTCGAAGGCGGCGCGCACCGCGTCCGGAATCGGGACCGGGCGGCCCTCGCCGGGGTCGACGAAGACGTGGCGAAGCTCGCCTGCGGCGACGACCGTCGAATCGCGGACGACCTCGATCGCGGTCGTCATCGAGGTCGTGCCGATCCGCGCGACCATCGCGCGCAGCTCGAAGACCTCGTCGAAGCGCAGCGAGTCGAGGTAGCGGATGCCGGCCTCGGCGACGACGAGATCGACGCCCGCGTCGGCGGTCGCCTGCTCGTACGGCCCGACCGCCTCGCGCCAGATCTCCGTCATCGCGACGTCGAAGTACTCGAGATAGCGCGCGTTGAAGACGATCCCCTGCGGATCGCACTCGGCGAAGCGGACCCGCATCTCATGGCGCATCGCGCGGCTCATCGCGCCGTCCTCCCGGCCGCGACCCAGGCGCCGAGCAGCGGGTCGACCACCCGGTGGCCGGTCCGCGCCCCCGGGTCCGGATGGATCTCACCGCTGTCGAGGAGGGCGTCGACTGCGGCCTTCGCCGA
>CAZTGN010000141.1:0-7228 GCA_964613275.1 uncultured Conexibacter sp.
AGGTCGGCTGCGACGAGGGCCGGATCAGGATCTCGTTGACGTCGACGCGGTCCGGCTGCGAGGTTGCGTAGTCGATCGCGGCGGCGATGTCGTCGGCCTCGAGGACGCCGGTGGGCGGCTCGTCGAAGAACGGGGTCTCGACCATCCCCGGCTCGATCAGGGTCACCTTGATGCGGTCGTCGTCGCGCATCTGGCGGAGCTCCTGGCGGAGCGCCTCGCCGATCGCGGTCGCCGCCCACTTCGTCGCCGAGTAGAGCGAGCCGGGCAGGGCGCGGCGACCGGCGACCGAGCTCGTGATCACGTAGTGGCCGCGGCCGCGCTCGAGCAGGTGGGGGAGGGTCGCGCGGATCGTGTAGGCGACGCCGAGGACGTTGGTGAGGACCATCGCGCGCCAGTGCTCGGGCGATTCCTCGAGGAAGCCGCGGGAGGCGCCGAAGCCCGCGTTGGCGAAGACGACGTCGATGGCGCCGAAGCGGTCGATCGCTGCCGCCGCGAGGGCTTCGACCTGGTCCCACTCGGCGACGTCGCAGGTCTTGACCAGCACCTCGTCGCCGTCGAGCTCGGCGGCGAGCTCGACCAGCGGCCGCTCGCGGCGGCCGGCGAGCACGAGACGGTCGCCGCGATCGCGCAGGCGCCGCGCCGCGGCGGCGCCGATGCCGCTCGCGGCGCCGGTGATGAGGATCGTTCGCGGCGCCGCCATCGCCGCCATTCATAGCAGCGCCGGGTCCGGTCCGATCGGATGGCCTGCGATAATCCCGCCCCTCTCCGATGGACCGAGATCGCAAGCGAAAGATCCGGCTCGGCGTGGCGTTGACGGTCGCGGTGCTGCTGGCGGTCGCACTCGTCTACACGTCGTTCAGCGCCGGTACCGAGGCCAAGGAGCCGAGCGAGGTGCTGGCGAGCGCCAGCGTCGGCGAGACGTACCAGATGACCGGGCAGGTCGTGTCCGAGCGGAGCGGCCCGAAGGGGCGCGAGTTCTTCATGGTGGACGAGGACGGCTCGGGTGAGCGAATGCGCGTCCTCTACCCGGAGGGCGTCGTGCCCGATCCGTTCCGCGAGGGACGGGAGGTGATCGTGACCGGCCACCTCGTCGAGGACGGGACGTTCATGGCCGAGAAGGACAGCCTGATCACCAAGTGCCCGTCGAAGTTCTCCGACGAGGTCGAGGACCCGACCAACGTCGAGTTCGTGGACTGATGAGCGCGCTCGGCTCGGCGGCGCTGATCTCCGCCCTCGCGGCCGCCGTCTACGCGGCCGCGGCGGCCCTGATCGGGACCCGCGGGGACCGCCGCTGGGTCGTCTCCGCGCGCCGCGCGATCTACGCCATGTGCGGGCTGATGGTCGTCGCGGTGGTCGCCATCGAGACCCTCTTCGTCCGCAGCGACCTCTCGGTCGCCCTCGTCGCCGAGCACTCATCGACGACGACGCCGCTGCTCTACAAGCTGACCGCTCTCTGGGGGAGCCAGGCAGGATCGCTGATGCTCTGGGCGTTCGTCCTCTCGATCGCGTCGGCCGCGGTCCTCCATCTGACCCGCAACCGCCACCGCGAGGTGGTGCCGTGGGCGACCGCGGTGCTCGCCGGCGTCGCGATCTTCTTCCTCGGGCTGATGGTCGCCGGCATCCTCCTACCCGGCGCCGACAGCTGGCCGTTCGCGGCCGCCAGCCCGGTCCCGGCCGAGGGCGCCGGCCTGACGCCGCTCCTGCGGCACCCGGCGATGGCCATGCACCCGCCGATGCTCTACTCCGGCTACGTCTTCTTCACGATCCCGTTCGCGTTCGCGATCGGCGCCCTGATCACGCGCCGCCTCGACGCGAGCTGGATCCGCTCGACCCGCCGGTTCGCGCTGGTCGCCTGGATCTTCCTCTCGATCGGCCTCGCGCTCGGCGCCCGCTGGTCCTACAGCGAGCTCGGCTGGGGCGGCTACTGGGCCTGGGACCCGGTCGAGAACGCGGCCCTGATCCCGTGGCTGACCGGGACCGCGTTCCTGCACTCGATCATGGTCCAGGAGCGGCGCGGGATGCTGCGGGTCTGGAACGTGTCGCTGATCTGCGCGACGTTCGCGCTGTCGCTGCTGGGGACGTTCCTCGTCCGCTCCGGCGTGCTGCAGTCGATCCATGCCTTCGGCGAGTCGAAGGTCGGGCCGCCGCTGCTGGCGTTGATCGCGGTCGTCGTCATCGGCTCGACGGTCCTCATCGCCTCCCGCCTCGACTCGTTGCGCTCGGAGCGCCGTCTCGACTCGCTGTTCAGCCGCGAGGCGATCTTCCTGCTCAACAACGTGTTGCTCGTCGGCCTCGCGGCCGTCGTCGCCTGGGGCACGTTCTTCCCGCTGATCTCGGAGGCGGTCACCGGCGAGACGTCGTCGCTCGCGGCACCGTGGTTCAACCGCTACGCGACGCCGCTGGCGATCCTGTTGGTCCTCTTCATGGGGATCGGCCCGCTCGTCGCCTGGCGCCGGGTCACGCTCGCGGGCATCGCCCGCGCGGTCGCGGTGCCGCTCGTGGCTACGCTGATCGCGGCGATCGTATTGGCGTCGACGATCGGGATCGCCGAGAGCGTCACCGCCTATCTGCTGTTCTGCGTCGCGACCTTCGCGGTCGTCGCCGTCGGGCAGGAGTTCTGGCGCGGCACGGTCGCCCGGCGGCGCCTCATCGGCGGCAGCCGCGCGGCCGCGCTCGGATCGCTTCTGGCCCGCAACCGGCGCCGCTACGGCGGCTACGTCGCCCATGTCGGGCTGGTCCTCGCGCTGTTCGGCGTCGCTGCCTCATCGAGCTTCCAGACCAGCCGCGACCTCCGGCTCAGCCCCGGCGATCAGGGCCGGGTCGGCGACTACACGATCAGCTATGAGCGCCCCACGGCCACCATCGACGGCGGGGAGCAGAAGCTGGCCTTCGGAGCCGTCCTCGACGTCAGCAGGGACGGTCGCCACGTCACGACCCTGAGCCCGTCGCGCGAGTACTACTCGGGCGCCGCCGCCGACCCCGACGCGCCGTTGCGGAGCTTCTTCGAGGGGGAAGCGACGAGCGAGGTCGGCCGCGCCGAGGGCTTCTCCCGCGACCTCTGGTCGGCGATGCAGCCGGACCTGAGCAGCTTCGACCAGGTGATCGACAGCAGGGATCAGCGCTACGCGGAGGCGCTCTCGGGTCTCTCGGGCGCCGAGCTGGCGGACCCCCGCGTGCAGGCGGTGATCGCCCAGGCGCAAGGCGAGATGGTCCGCCGGCTGGCCGATCGCTACCTCGCCGACCCGCCCCCGGCCGAGATCCGCTTCAACGTCAACCCGTTCGTCGTCTGGTTCTGGCTCGGCGTCATCGTCGCCGTCGGCGGCGCCCTGTTCGCGATCTGGCCGATGCCGGAGGGCCGCCGGCGGCGCGTCAGCGACGTCTACGGCGCCCGGCTCGCCCGTGAGCTCGGCAGCGCCCGCCAGTAGATGAACTGGGACTCGCGGTGCTCGAGCTCCTGATCGCCCTGCGGCTCGTGGCCGTCGTCGCGGCCTGGGTCTCGGTGCCGCTGCGGCGCGCCGGCGCGCCCGCCGAGCCCGGCCTCGAGGACCCGGTCCTCGCCGAGCTCGAGGCCCGCAAGCAGGCCAAGTACCGCGAGATCCGTGACACCGAGCTCGACCACGCCCAGGAGAAGCTCTCCGACGAGGAGTTCGCCCGCCAGGACGCCGAGCTGCGCCGCGAGGCGATCGCGATCCTCAAGGAGATCGACGCCGCCCGGCCCGAGCGCGGCTGATCACGAGAACCCGGCGCAGCCGAGCAGCCCGGAGGGCCGCGAGTCGCGCGGTCATCCAGCAGGAGGACCGTCGGGGCGTGACCCGACGGTCCGGCGCAGCCGAGCAGCCCGGAAGGGCTGCGAGTCGCGCGGTCATCCGGCTAGACTGCGCGGCCGAGATGGAGACCCTGTTGGGAATAGTCCAGGTGCTGATCTCGATCGTGCTCGTCTTCCTCGTGCTCCTGCACTCGGGCAAGGACGCCGGCCTCTCCGGCGCGTTCGGGATCGGTGGCGGCGGCAGCTCGTTCGGCGGTGGGTCGCTGGTCGAGCGCAACCTCGACCGCTGGACGATCTTCTTTGCGGTGCTCTTCGTCCTCAACACCCTCGTCCTGCTCAAGATCTGAGTCGCCGGCGGCGCAGCGGCGCCGGGCGGGCGCCGCTCTCGCCCTGCTCCTCGCCCTGGCGCCGCTCGCCGCCTGCGGGGACGACGGGTCGACCACCACCGCCGGGCCCGACGCCTCCCCCGACCCCGGCGGGACGCTGACGATCGCGCTGGCGGACCGGATCGGGACGCTCGATCCGCTGCACGCCTCGAGCCGGGCCGAGCGGCTCGCTTCGCGGCAGGTCTACGAGCCGCTGCGGACGAGCCAGCGGGGTCCGTTCGGCGACGCCGACCGCCATCCCGGCATCGTCCTCGGGTTCCGCGCCAACGACTCGGCGACCGCCTGGACCGCCAGGTTGCGCCACGGTGCCAGCTTCCAGAACGGGGAGCCGCTCGACGCCGGGGCGGTCCTCGACAACGCCGACCGCTGGCTCGGCTCGAGCGCCGGACGGGCGCTCCTTCCCGACCTCGAGGCGGCCGACTCGCCGCGGCCCGGACTGGTCCGCTTCCTGCTCGACGGGTCGGACGAGCGGTTCCCGGTCGCGCTCGCGGCCCCGCGCCTCGGGATCGTCGCCCCCGCGGCGCTGGCGACCGACGATGACGACGGTGGGGCCCGGCTCGGCGGCGCCGGCACCGGCCCGTTCGAGCTGCGGGAGAGCGACGCCGCCGGCGTCCTGCTCGCCCGCAACGCCGAGTGGTGGGGGGCCGCGCAGGGGCTCGGCCCCGGGATCGACCAGATCGAGCTCACGGCCGACCCGCTGGCCGGCCGCCGCCTCGGCGCGCTGCTGAGCGGGGCCGTCGACGTCGCCGACGAGCTGCGCCCGGGGGCGATCGCCGAGGTACGGGAGGCGCCGCTTCTGACGATGGTCCGGGGCGCGGCCGCGACGCTGGCGATGGAGCGCTCGGTGCGCGGGCTCGACTCCGCCTCGGCGGGCCAGTCCCTCGCCGACGTCTGGCTCACCGACTTGCGCTAGAGCGTATCCCGTGCTCGTCGACGGGGCGCCTCCGACCGCCTACGGCGTCCCCGTGTATCCGTTCGAGAAGCAGAGCCGGCTCGCGTCGAGGCACTGCGGCACCCCGTCGCCGCGGAGGAAGCCGCCCTCCTGGAGCAGGCCGTCGGCGGCGCGTCGCGGGTAGCCGTGCGGGTCGTCGCCGAATCCCCACTCGGGCCGCGGCGGGACGTTCTCGTTCGGCGGCGTCGCCGTGCCGTCGCCGTTGAGGCCGGTGAACCCGACCGGGCCGCCGTCGTAGTAGACGAGCATGCTGCCGCCCGTGTAGGGGACGTTCGCAGGAGCTGTCATGTCGATCTCGGGGATGCCCAGGAACGGGTCGGACTCCCAGTGGCGGCCGGCCTTCAGGGCCGGGGTGTAGACGGCGGCGCCCGCCGTCCGCGCCTCGACCTCGGCGGCGACGTTGGCGACCTGGTGGTCGCCGAGCGCCGCCTGCAGGAGCACCTCGTGCGGCGGCGTGTTCGCGAGCGGGTCGGTGGTCAGGTTGTGGGCGTAGCCGTTCGCCTCGCCGCGGTCCCAGAGGAGCTGCGTCACGGCCAGCAGCATCGGTCGCTCGATCAGGTTCGGGTAGTTGGCGTAGAGCCCGATCCCGGGGATCTTGAAGTACTCGTCGGAGTCGACGCTGCGGCGCAGCAGGGTCGAGTAGTTCATGCCGGTGACGTTGAGGACGCCGTAGTCGACGTCGGGCTCGAGCGCGGTCAGCGCGCCGCCCATGATCGCTCCCTGGCTGACCCCCATGTACCGCAGGCGGGTGTCGGCGCCCGCGCTCGTGTCGATGACCGGCTCGGCGCCGTCGCCGTTGTCGAGGGCGAACGCCGGGGCGGTGGCGAGCCCGTCGGGATGGATCAGCGCCCGTCCGAGGTACATGAAGTTGACGAAGCCCTGCTGCATCCGGTCGGCGAGCTTCCTGAAGTTCGACATGTCGGCGAGCGCCGCGATCACGGTCCCGAGGTCCTGCTCGGCGAAGCCCTCCCAGTCCATCGCGCACCAGATCGTGTTCTCCTGGCGGGCGAGCGCCGCCTGACCGGTGAGCTGCGCCTGGGTGCCGAGCAGGCCGTGGCCGTAGATCCCGACCGCCGCCGGGACGACCGGGCCGTCGCCGGCGAGAACCGAGTCGGGGATCTCGCAGCGGAACACGACGTCGCGCGAGTAGCCCGGATTCCACTCGATGTCGCCGTTCGCATCGTGAGCGAACTCGGAGCCGGGCGGGCAGCCGTCCTCGTCGAGGTAGCAGGGGACGTTGATCGTGCCCTCGACGCGGCGGGCGATCTCGGTCGGCAGGCCGCGCTCGCCGTCCGGGATCGGGTCGCCCTGGTCGAGGACGCGGGTGATCTGCCAGCTCGGCGAGGTGCCCTCGATCTTACGATCGGCGAGGTCGGTGTCGCCGAGCCGCGCGAACGCGTCGTCGCGGATCGTCGTCGCCCGCCCGGTCACGCTCTCCTCGCTGGCGACGGTGAAGTCCCAGGCCATGTAGAGGCTGTCGCGCTCGACCCCGGCCTTCCCGGTCAGGGTGTCGATGATCGACTCCATGTGCGGGCGCCGGCTCTCGACCTCGGGCTGATCGGTGATGTCGTCATCGCGGTAGACGCGGAAGCCGATCGGG
The DNA here is from genome assembly GCA_964613275.1 of uncultured Conexibacter sp. Classification (GTDB taxonomy): domain Bacteria; phylum Actinomycetota; class Thermoleophilia; order Solirubrobacterales; family 70-9; genus RHKX01. Next base: position 6,705 of record CAZTGN010000141.1, read on the forward strand.
GCCTCGAGCGGCTGATCGTCGGCATCGCGGAGGTTGCGCAGGGCGACGATGTAGCGCTCGCCGAAGTCGAAGTTGCGCGCCGGTCGGATCAGCAGGTTGACCGGGCCGGTGTTGCCCGGGTTGGCGCCGATCCCGCCCGGCCCCTCGTCGCTCGGGTCGACCGACGTCGGGTTCGCGTCGAGCTCGGCCCAGATCGGCTGCCGCTCGCCGGTCTCGGCGTTGATCACGATCACCGCCTGGTCGGGATCGTCGTAGGCGTGCAGGTCGTCGATCGGGACGAGCCCGCTGTTCTCGAACGCCGCCGGGGTCTCGAGGCCGGGGACCTTGACGGTGATCAGGTTGCCGGGGCTGAACCCGTCGGCGCGGTTGACGTCGGTCGGGTCGATGTGGACGCCGGCCGTGTTCGCCGGCATCGACTCGATGTTCAGGTCGAGCCGCCTGCCGGTCTCCGTGGCCGGGTCGGCGACGGTGAAGTAGTCGTTCGGGAACGGCTGCAGGCAGACCGCCGGGTCGAGGAAGTCGCA
>CAZTGN010000142.1:0-6034 GCA_964613275.1 uncultured Conexibacter sp.
GTCGCGGCGTCCGAGCGCTTCGCGGTACAGCAGCAGCGCCGGGACACCGCGGACGACGAGGAAGATCAGGAAGAAGATCGGCACCAGGATCGCCCGCCGGGGGTCGTCGACGAGCGCGGTGACGTCGAAGCTGATGCCGCTGACGACGAAGAAGAACGGGATCAGGAACCCGTAGCCGATCGCGCTCAGCTTCGACTCGAAGATCGTGACCTCGCGGCCGCGCAGCGCCATCCTGGTGATGATCCCGGCGACGAAGCCGCCGAGCAGCAGGTCGAGGCCGAGGTCGGACGCGAGATAGGCGAGCGCGAAGACGAGGACGACCGAGACCCGGACCGGAAGCTGGGCGCTGGTCTCCATCGCGCCCTCGATCTTCTCCCAGCCGATGCCGACGAACCTGACCGCGAAGACGGCCGCGAAGACGGCGATGACCACGAACAGGATCAGGACCGCGCCGCTCGTCAACGGCGTATCGGTGGAGAACAGGAGCGTGATCAGGAGGATCGGCCCGAACTCCCCGACCGCGCCGGCCGCCAGGAGGTAGGTGCCGAACCGGGTCTTGAGCTCGCCGGCGTCGTCGAGGATCGGGATCAGGGTCCCGATCGCGGTCGTAGCCATCGCCGAGCCGACGAACACCATCGAGATGACCAGGCCCGCCACCGCGAGCAGGCCCGCGATCGCGTAGGCGAGGACGAGCGAGACGAGCCAGCCGAGCAGCGCCAGCCGCAGCGGCACGCCGCGGATCCGCTCGAAGTCGATCTCGTAGCCGGCGAAGAAGAAGAGCATGCCGAGGCCGAGGTTGGAGAAGAACGTGATGAACTCGTCGGCCTCGGCCAGGCCCAGCACGTCGGGCCCGATCGCGATCCCGAGCAGGAGCTCGAGGACCACGACCGGCACGAACACCCAGCGGCCCCCGAAGGTGACGAGCGTCGCCGCGAGCGCGGCGGTGGACCCGATCACGAGGAAGGAGGCGGTATCGACGTCGACCACGCTCAGCTCCGCAGGGCAGGCGACCGCGGACGCCCTCGATAAGGCCCATTCACTCCCACGACGGACCGAAACCTAGCCGGAATCGGTGCCCTAACCTCGAGCCGGTGCCCGGGGCAGTGACCGCCATCGCCGTGCTCGTCTCGTCCGTGGCCCTGCTCGCCGCGCCGGCGCCGGCAGCCGCGCCCGAGACGGCGCGGTCCACCGCGGTGCCGAAGCCGCGGGTCGAGTGGGACCCGATCCCCTACGGCAAGGACCGCAAGCGGCAGATGGCCAACTACTCCCGCCGTCACTACGGCAAGCGGACCTGGCGGCTGCGGGATCCGCGGGCCATCGTCCTTCACTACACGGCGACCGCCACCTACGGCCCCGTCCACGCCACGTTCGCCGCGAACGCACCGGCTCTCGGCGAGCGGCCCGGGGTCTGCGCGCAGTACGTGGTCGACAGGGACGGAACGATCCACCAGCTCACCCGCCTCAGCGTTCGCTGCCGCCACGCGGTCGGCCTCAACCACGCGTCGATCGGCATCGAGATGGTCCAGCGGGCGCTACCGGGCAGGCACGCGAGCGATCGCGCGATCCTCGGCCGCCGCGAGCAGATCCGCTCCGCCACCCGGCTCACCGCGTGGCTCGGGCAGCGCTACCGGATCAGGATGCGGGACGTGATCGGCCACGCCATGGCGAACGGCTCCCGCCACTTCAAGGACCTCGAAGGATGGCGCAACGACCACGGCGACTGGCTCCGGGGCGACGTCCGCGAGTACCGGCGGATCGTCCGCCGGGTGATCCGCAGGCACCGATGAGCCCCCGGGCCGCCGCGGGCGCCGGCCACGGGCTGCCCGGCCCGCTGCAGCTCACCGAGCCGCGCCGGAGCTTCGCCCCCGTGCTGGCCGCGATCGTCGCCGCGATGATCTTCCAGCTCTCGGCGCCGACCGGCGATCTCGCCCACTTCGTCGCGATCGTCCTGCAGAGCACGGTGATCGTCCTCGCCCTGCGGGCCGCGGGCTTCCACCGCCACGTCGTCCACGTCGTCGCCTTCATCCTCGCCGCGGTCGCGGCCATCGCCGGCGTCGCGCTCGTCGGCCTCGACGACCTGGCCCCGGCCGCGCCCCGGGTGCTGACCCTCGTGCTCGTCCTGCTGACGCCGGCGGCGATCCTGATCGGGGTCGTCCGCGAGCTCCGCGAGGACGGCCACGTGACCGTCCAGACCGTCTATTGCGGCCTCTCGATCTACCTCCTGCTCGGCCTCGCCTTCGCGGTCCTGTTCGGCGCGATCGACGACATCGGCCCGGAGCCGTTCTTCGCGAGCGACGCCGACGCCAACATGAACGACTTCCTCTACTTCAGCCTCGCGTCGCTGACCACCGTCGGCTACGGGGATCTGACCGCAGGCACCGACCTCGGGCGGGCGATGGCGGTGACCGAGGCGCTGCTCGGCCAGTTCTACCTGGTCACGGTGCTCGCGGTGATCGTCGCCAACGTCCGCCGCCGCACGCCCTAGCTTCGTTGCAGCGCGCGGCTTGACGGTCGCGCTGCGAAGCAGCCCCGGTCCTCCCGGTTCGCTCCGGAGCGGGATCAGTGGCCGATACCGGCGCGGGCGCGCGCCCGGCCGGCTTGACTTGGCCGGCGGACCGCAGGCGTGAGCAACGACCACCCCGATCGCGTGACCCCGGCTCGAGCCGCGCTCGAGGTCGATGTCGGGATCGTCGGCGCCGGGCTCGCCGGGCTCGCCGCGGCTACGGCGCTGCGCGCCGCCGGCGCCTCGGTCGCGGTGCTCGAGGCGCGCGAGAGGGTCGGCGGGCGCTTGTGCAACGAGCTGCTCGGGGGCGAGGTGATCGCCGACGCGGGTGGGGCCTGGATGGGCGCCGGCCACGACCGCCTCGCCGCGTTGGCGGAAAGCCTCGGTGAGCACAGCTTCCCGACCTACGACGCCGGCGACAACGTCCTGCTGCTCCGCGGTCGCCGCCGCACCTACAGCGGGACGATCCCGCGGCTCAATCCGCTGGTCCTGCTCGATCTCCTCCTGGCCCGGCGGCGGATCGACCGGCTCGCGGGCCGCGTCGGGGCCGACCGCCCCTGGGAGGCGGCGGACGCGCAGCGTCACGACGCCGAGACCTTCGACACCTGGATGCGCCGCCACGTCCACACCCGGACCGGGCGCGAGCTGCTCGCGATCGCGGGGCGGACCGTCTGGGGCACCGACCCGAACGAGCTCGGGCTGCTTCACGTGCTCTTCTACGTATCCAGCGCCGGCGGCATCGCTCGGCTCTTCGACACGCAGGGCGGCGCCCAGCAGGACCGCTTCGCAGGCGGAGCGCACGCGCTCGCCCACGGCCTCGCCGAGCGACTCGGGGCCTCGGTCTTCCGATCGGCACCGGTCGATCGGATCGTCCAGGAGGCGGGAGGGGTCCGGCTCCTCTCGCCGGCGCTGGCGGTCGCCGCGCGCCGTGCCGTGGTCGCGATCCCGCCCGCGCTGACAGCGCGGATCGACTTCGACCCGGAGCTCCCCGGACTCAGGCGTCAGCTCGCCCAGCGGATGCCGCTCGGCACGCTGACCAAGTGCTTCGCCCTCTACCGGAAGCCGTTCTGGCGCGAGTCCGGCTGCTCCGGAGAGGCCGTCAGCGACGCCGGGCCGGCCACGTTGACCTTCGACTGCTCGCCCCAGGACGGTCGGGCGGGGGTGCTGCTCGGGTTCGTCGGCGGCCCCGACGCGCGGGCGCTGTCCCGCCTCGGGCCGCGCGAGCGCCGCCGTGCCGTGCTCGACGGGTTCGTACGGCTGTACGGCAGGGCCGCGGCGGACCCCGAGGACTACCTCGAGCGCAGCTGGGCCGACGAGCCGTGGTCGCAGGGCGGCCCGACCTCGAGCTTCGCTGCCGGCGGCTGGACCGGCTACGGCCCATGCCTGCGCGCCCCCGTCGGGCGGATCCACTGGGCCGGCACCGAGACGGCGACGGTGTGGAGCGGCTACATGGAGGGCGCGCTCGAATCGGCGGAGCGGGTAGCCGCCGAGGTGCTCGCCGATCAGTCGGTTGCCGGCGGCGCTCCGCAGCAGGCGGCCGATCGCGTCGCGGGAGCCGCTGTCACGGTACCCCGCCCCGCCAGCGCGGACGACCCCGCGGGTGCGCGACCATGAGCGGCGCACCCGGTCTCCTCGCGACGGGGCGGTGGACGATCGAGCCCGCCCGCTCGACGGTGGGATTCGCGATCAAGCACATGCTCGTGGCCACGGTTCGGGGACGGTTCACGGACTTCGAGGGCACCGTCGAGTGCACCGACGACGGGCTCGTCGCAGCCGGCGCCGTCCGCGCCGCGAGCGTCGATACCGGTGAGCCCGTGCGGGACACGAAGCTGCGCGGCCCCGGCTTCTTCGACGCGGACCGGCATCCGCAGATCAGCTTCGCCTCCGAGCGCGTCGAGCGGACCGGCGATGGCGCCGCCTCGATCATCGGGCCGATCACGATCGCCGGGACGACCCGGCCGCTCCGGCTCCGCGTCGCGGTCGAGCCCGACGGCGGCGGCGACCGCGTCAGGCTCCGCGCCCGCGGCACCCTGCGCCGCAGCGAGTTCGGGATCGAGTCGGCGAGCCTCCTCGACTCCGGCGTCTCCGACAAGGTCGATCTCGTCCTCGACGTCAGCGCACGTCGGCTCGACGGTCCTCGCTCGACCTGAGCGAGCGGCGGATCGAAGCCGGCTTCGGCCCGCGATCTGCGATGATCGCTGCGCCGATGTCGGAGGAGAGCGTCAGCACGCGGCACTTCACCTGTCCGCTCTGCGAGGCGACCTGCGGCCTCGCCGCCGATGTCGACGGCAACGGCCGCGTCGTCAAGGTCCGCGGCGACGCCGACGACGTCTTCAGCGCCGGCTTCATCTGCCCGAAGGGCGCCAGCATCGGCGAGCTCCACGCCGACCCCGACCGGATCTCGACGCCGTACGTGCGCCACGACGGAGAGCTCGTGGAGGCGGGCTGGGACGAGGCATTCGCGGCGATCGACGCGAAGCTCGCCCCGATCAGGGAGGACGGCGACCGCAACGCAACGGCCCTCTACCTCGGCAACCCGAACGCCCACACCCTCGACGGGCTGATCTACCTGCGCGGCTTCGCCAAGGCACTCGGCACCCGCAGCATCTTCAGCGCGACGAGCGTCGACCAGCTCCCGAAGCAGGTCTCCTCGGCGGCGATGCTCGGCGGCGGCCTCTCGATCCCCATTCCCGACATCGACCGGACCGAGCACATGCTGATCCTCGGGGCCAACCCGCTGGCCTCGAACGGCTCGCTGATGACGGCGCCCGACATGCGCGGCCGGCTGCGGGCGCTGCGCGAGCGCGGCGGACGGATCGTGGTCGTCGACCCGCGCCGCACCCGCACGGCCGAGCTCGCCGACGAGCACCACGCGATCCGTCCCGGCCGCGACGCCCACCTGCTCGCGGCGCTCGCCCACACGCTCGTCGAGGAGGATCTGGCCGATCCCGGCCCGCTCGCCGCCCGGATCGCGGGCCTCGACGAGATCGGCGCCGCCCTCGCACCGTTCAGCCCCGAGGCCGTCGCTGCGACCTGCGGCATCGACGCCGCCGAGATCCGCCGGATCGCGCGCGACCTCGCGGCGGCGCCGACCGCCGCGGTCTACGCCCGGATGGGAACCACGACGCAGGAGTTCGGGACCCTGGCGAGCTGGCTCGTCGACGTCCTCAACGTCCTCACCGGCAACTTCGACCGCCCCGGCGGGGTGATGTTCCCGCTCGCGGCGGCCGGGCAGACGAACTCGAGGGGGCCGGGCGGCCGCGGCCGCGGCTTCGAGCTCGGCCGCTGGCGCTCGCGGGTGCGCGGCATGCCGGAGGCATTCGGCGAGCTCCCGGCATCGTGCCTCGCCGAGGAGATCGCCGAGCCCGGCGAGGGTCGGATCAGGGCGCTGTTCACGATCGCCGGCAACCCGCTCGTCTCGACCCCCAACGTCGGCCGCCTCTCGGCGGCGCTCGACACGCTCGACCTGCTCGTCTCGGTCGACTGCTACCTGAACGAGACGAGCTCGCGGGCGGACGTGGTCCTGCCGGC
>CAZTGN010000142.1:6044-7208 GCA_964613275.1 uncultured Conexibacter sp.
CCCCTCGCCGCTCGAGCGCGCCCACTACGACCTCGCCCTCTACCAGCTCGCGGTCAGGAACGTCGCCAACTTCAGCCGGCCCGTGGTCGAGCCCGACCCGGCGATCGAGCCCGAGTGGCGGACGCTCCTGCGGCTGATGGGCGTTGCCGCCGGCGCCGGGCCCGCGGCCGACGTCGACGCGCTCGACGATCTCGTCGCACTCGAGGTCGCCCGCCGCGAGACCGTGACCGAGGGCTCGCCCGCCGAGGGGATGGAGCCGGCGAGGGTTCTCGCCGCGCTCGGTGAGCGCCGCGGGCCGGAGCGCATCCTCGACCTGATGATCCGCTGCGGCCCCTACGGGGCGGGGATCGACGGCAGCCCCGGTCGCGGCGACGGCGTCGCGCTGACCCTCGGGACGCTCGAGGGGAGCCCGCACGGGATCGACCTCGGGCCGCTCGAGCCACGGCTGCCCGGGCTGCTGCGCACGGCGAGCGGCAGGGTCGAGCTCTGCCCGCCGCTGCTGACGGCCGATCTCGACCGGCTCGAGGCAGCGCTCGGGCGCGATCGCGACCCGCTCGTGCTGATCGGGCGGCGGCAGCTTCGCTCCAACAACTCGTGGATGCACAACCTCCCCCACCTCGTCCGCGGCAAGGACCGCTGCACGCTGCAGGTCAACCCGGTCGACGCCGAGCGGCTCGGCCTCGTCGACGGCGACGCCGCCTCGGTCAGCTCCCGGACCGGCAGCGTCGTCGCCCCGGTAGAGGTGACCGACTCGATCATGGCCGGCGTCGTCTCGATCCCCCACGGCTGGGGACACGATGCCCCCGGAGCGCGCCTGTCGGTCGCCGCCGAGAAGCCCGGCGTCAACTCGAACCTGCTCGCCGACGACCTGCTCGTCGACCGGCTCTCCGGCAACGCGGTCCTGAACGGGATCCCGGTCGCGATCCGGCCGGCCGCGGATCTTGACGACTCAGCGCAGCGAGAACCGGTAGCGCGACCCGTCTGACCTGTAGATCCGCCCGCCGCGCCGGTTCTCGCGATTGCTGCGGCCGTCGACGTTGGCCACGACCGCGGTCACCCGTGCGTAGGCGCCGGGGTCGTCCAGCGTCACCTGACCGTAGCCGCCCTTGCGCAGGTAGGCGGTCTCGATCGTCAGCGGCCCCGATCCCCCGCTGCGCCCGACCA
>CAZTGN010000143.1:0-7190 GCA_964613275.1 uncultured Conexibacter sp.
AAAGCCCAGGAAAACCAATAAGTGCGGACTCTCACGAGTTCGCTCTCGCTGCCTAGACAGGCAGTCTGAGAGCAGTCGCCCCGGGCAGCCCACGTCCCGGGTAGCGGCTTCATCATGTGGGCTCACCCGACCGACAGCTTCCTCGGTCGTTCGGGGACGCAAGCAGGAGGATCTGGCGCCGGCGACGTGCCCCTCGGATAGACCGAGCCGGATGCCGAGACTGACTCCGTAGGGAACGCTCGTTGACGCATCGGGGCGTCCTTCGCGGACGCCGGGGCAGTACCGGCCGCCTCCATCCCCCGCCATCGGCGACAATCGCCGACGATGACGGATTCCACCGAACCGATCACCTTCGCCGAGGCCAACGTCGCACAGCGTGCGATCCGTCGGTTCGCGTCGAGCGGCCCCGGCTCGTGGGTCTTCGCCCGCGTCGCCCATCACCTCGACCGGCCGGTCTACCGGATGACCGACGGCAGGCACACCGCCGCGTCGCTGATCACCGGCCTGCCGATCCTGATGCTGACCACGACCGGCGCGAGGAGCGGCAAGCGGCGCACGGTCCCGGTCCTCGGCCTGCCGACCGACGAGGGGCTGGCGATCATCGCCTCCAACTACGGTCAGGAGCGCCACCCCGGCTGGTACTACAACCTGCGCAGGAACCCGGAGGCCGAGGTCGGGATGGACGAGCGCACCTGGATGGTGCGGGCGGTCGAGGTCGAGGGCGAGCGCCGGCAGCGGGTCTGGCAGGAGGCGCTCGAGATCTACCCGGGCTTCGCGACCTACGAGCGGCGCGCCGACCACCGCCGGATCCACGTCTTCGTGCTCGAGCCGCTCGACTGAGCCGCCGCTCAGAAGCCGGGGCCGCCGCCACCCGTCCCCGTGGTGAGCTCTGCCGGGGTGGTCGGCGCCATCCACGTCACGCAGCGCCAGCCGTCGATGTCGGCCGGGTCCTCGCTGCCCCCCGAGGCGACGTGGTCGAAGGTCGAGAGCCCGCAGTTGAGCGAGCCGATCCGCCACAGCCGCTCGGCATGGCGCGGCTCGAAGCCCGATCCGAGCAGCGTCAGCGCGAACATGAACCGGAGGAAGATGCCGTGGCCGACGAGCAGCGTGGCGTCGACGCCGTCGGCGACGAGCCGCTCGCGGGTGCGCTCGACGCGCGCGAGCAGGTCCGCGAACGACTCGCCGTCGCCGGGCCGGTATGCGGGGTCGGCGTTCTGCGACATCCGGCTCGACCAGCGCTGCCGCTCCTGCTCGATCCGCGGCAGAGCGGCGTAGCTCGAGGGCTCGCGGAGCTCGTGCAGCCATTCCCAGACCACGGGCTCGTGCCCGATCCGGCCCGCGACGATCGCGGCGGTCTCACGGGCGCGCTGCATCGGGCTCGTCACGATCCTGGCGATCCCGAGCTCCGCCGCCACGCCCGCCGCCGCCTCGGCCTGCCGGTGCCCGCGCTCGCTGAGCGCGTCGCCCTCGTGCTCGGGGATCGCGATCCGCTCCGGATCGGCGTTCGAGCGCGACTCGCCGTGGCGCAGGAAGAAGACGCGCACCGGCGCTCAGATCTCCAGGCGGGAGTCTTCGAGGTCGAGCTCGCGCTCGAGCGTGCGCAGGACGTCGTCGTTGATCTCGCCATCGTCGCGCATCCGGATCAGCAGCGAGCGCTGCGCCTCGATCAGCTCGCGGGTGAGCCGCTGGAACGCCTCCGACCGCGCCTCGTAGACGGCGCTCGAGCCGTCGCCGCCGTCGTCGATCCGCGCCGAGAAGCGGCGCTGCCGGTAGCCGTAGGCGCCACGAATCCGCTCGACGGTGTCCTCGAGGACCCACTCCTCGCCGGTCAGCTCCTCGAGCCGTGCCAGCGCCGCCGCGGCGGCCCGTCGACGCGCGTCGAGCTCCTCGCGCTCGAGCACCTCGTCGTAGTCGTCGAGGCCGAGCAGCTGGATCAACGGCGGCAGCGTCAGCCCCTGAACGAGCAGGGTGGCGAGGATCACCGAGAAGGTCAGGAAGATGATCAGGTCGCGGTCGGCGAACGTCCCGCCGGCGTCGACGAGGAGCGGCAGCGCCAGCGCCGCGGCCAGCGAGACGGCGCCGCGCATCCCGGTCCAGGCGACGACGAGGGTGTCGCGCCAGGGCGGCGTCGCGTGGCGCTCGCGCCGCGGGATCAGAAGCGGCGGAAGGTAGGTGAACGGGAAGACCCAGAGCAGCCGGATCACCATCACGGTGGCGGCGATCAGCGCCCCGTCGGCCATGATCGTGCTGAGGTCGTCGCCGGCGATCCCGTCGAGGATCGCCGGCAGCTGCAGCCCGACGAGCACGAACAGCGCCGAGTTGAGCAGGAACTGGACGATGTCCCAGACGGCGTTGCCCTGGATCCGGGTCGTCGGGGTGGTCAAGAGCGACGTCAGCCGGCCCATGTAGATCCCGACCGTGACCGCCGCGAGGACGCCGGAGACCCCGATCGCCTCGGCCGGGAGGTAGGCGAAGTAGCCGCTCAGCAGGGCGATCGTGATCTCGACCGCCGGCGCGTCGATCCGGCGGCGCACGAACGCGATGATCGCGCCGGCGACGATCCCGACCGCGATCCCGCCGAGCACCACGACCACGAACTCGCCGGCGGCCTCGACGAGGCTGAACGTCCCGGTGACGACCGCCGCCACGGCGAACTTGTAGGCGACGAGCGCCGTGCCGTCGTTGATCAGCGACTCGCCCTCGACGATCGTCACGATCCGCCCCGGGATCCCGAGCCGGCGGGCGATCGCCGTCGCCGCGACCGGGTCGGTGGGGGAGACGATCGCCCCGAGCACGAATGCCGGAGCCCAGTCGAAGCCGAGCGCGAGGTGGGCGACGATCGCGACGCCGAGCATCGTCGCGAGCACGAGGCCGACCGCGAGCGCCGAGATCTCGCGGACGTTGCGGTGGAGCTCGCGCAGGGGCGTGAAGTAGGCGGCCGCGTAGAGGAGCGGCGGCAGGATCACGATCAGGACGACGTCGGGATCGAGCTCGACGGCGGGGATCGCCGGCAGCAACCCGAGCCCGAGGCCGCCCAGCACCAGCAGGATCGGGTACGGCACGCGGCTCACCTGGGCGACGACGAGCAGCGCGACGACGACCGCCAGGATCGTCGCCAGCGCCAGCTCGGGGTCCATCTTCCGCAGTATCCACGGGCCGCGGAGGCGGCAGTGGGACGAGCGGTACCGGGACCGCCCGCCGGCGCTTGCGCTCGGCGCCGGCTTTGCGATGATCCGCCGATGAGCGAGGAGGGGGCGAGAGAGCGGGTCGCGGGTCGCCGGCGACCGCTGCGGGCGCCATCGACGAGGGCGCGCAGCCACGGGCCGCGCGCCATCGCCGCGGCGGTGATCGCCGCGTGCGCCGCCGGCCTGCTGGTGCCGGCCGCCGCGCCGGCGGATGCGCGGCTCGTCTCGGTCGAGCTGCGGGCGAACGCGGGCAACGGCTACAGGTTCCTGTTCGCGATCGAGCCCAATGGGTCCGGGCGCGGGCCGGCCGGCTTCGCGTTCACGAAGGAGACCGGGGGATTCGACTCAGGGGCGCCGGGCTTCAGCGCCGCCGCCTTCTACAGCGCTCGCCATGGCGGATCGCTGCGCGGGCGGCGGCTCACGGCAGCGGTAGGCGGCTTCGGGGCCGTCGTTGCCCGCTTCGAGCGGAGCCGCAGGAAGAAGCGCGTTCACAGCTACGGCGGCGGCTGCAAGGAGATCTCCGTCAGGCGCCGCGGCCGCTTCGTCGGCCGGATCGACTTCGCGGGCGAGGGGAGCTACGCCGAGGTTCACCGCGAGAAGATCCGCGGCCGGATCGACAGCAGCCGGTTCAGCGGCTGCCACGGCCGACGGGACGATTCTCGGGCGTCGTTTCCGGTGAAGGTCCCGGCGGGCGCCACGCGGGCGCAGGGCAATCCGTTGCTGGCGTCGTGTGGAGCGGACCCCGAGACGGGGCTCGTCGCCTTGCGCGACGCGGAAGGCGCCGCGGTCCTCGCGAGCTCCGACGAGCGGTTTCGCGAGCAGGGCATGCGCATCGTCCGCTACCTGATCGCCTCCGGCGATCGCGACTGGTTCCGGACCGGGCCGAAGTTGCGGCGGGCGACGATCGAGCCGACCTTCCCGGCGTTCTCGGGCTCCGCCCGCTACGCGCGTGGGGCGCTGACCGGGGACCTGCGCGTCTCGCTGCCGGGGCTCGCCGACGTGCCGCTGACCCCGGGCGACGCCGTGCTCGGCCGCGAGGACGACGTGCCGATCCCCGACTGCTACCCGTTCGGCGACTGATCAGCCCCGCCGTGGGCGGCTTCGGCCCGGATCTGGGCCGAGAACGGGTTCAGCGGCCGGCGGCCGCAGCCTCCCGCGCCGTGATCTCGAAGTAGAGCGCGAGGACGGTCAGCGCGTAGAGGGGCGAGGCGAGGAGGTTGGCGACGACCTCGGCGAGCCAGTTGCCGAGGTAGCCCTCGCCGAGGAGCGAGTGGCCGAAGGAGTCCCCGGCGCTCTCGAGGGCGGCATTGAGGAGGGCGAGCGGGATGACTACGCCGGCGACGCGCCAGAAGTGCGGCCGGACGAGGGCGCGGCTGCGGCGAAACGCGGCGCGAACCCCGAGGCCCTCGATCTTGACCAGGGGAGCGATCAGGGTGAACCAGGTGATGACGATGAGGCCGGGGACGATCAGGGCGACGAAGCCGGCGACGACGAGCGCGAACAGCAGCAGGTCGGCGAGGATCAGGCTCCGGTAGGGGAGCCTGCGGGCGACCTCGGCGATCCCGTGGTCGACGCCACGGCGGCGGCGTTGCTCGCCGGCGGCGACGATCCCCGAGTAGAAGACCTCCCCGAGCAGCGGGATCGAGACCTGAGCGACCATCAGCAGCAGTCCCCCCGCGACCTCGCTGCCGTCCCAGTCCTCGACCGGCTTCGCGTCGAAGGGATCGATCGCGCTGAGCAGGCCGATCGCTCCGAACAGGAGCAGGCCGGCGCCGAGCAGGAGCCGCCAGTTGTGGCGGTAGCCGTCGACGATCTGGCGGAGGAGCGGCCGGAGGCGAAGGGGCTCGGGCGCGGTGTCCGAATCCGTCTTGGCGCCGCTTGCCCGCACGCCGGCAGCCTAAGCGCCCATCCCGGGGGGCGCGGCGTGCCTGCTGAGCGCCGCGCCGCTACTCGGCGCGGAACAGACCGAGGGCGCCGGCGTCGGCCCAGCGGAAGGCGTGGGTGACGAACGGGTAGCTGCCGGGCTCGTCGAAGGTGAGCTCGAACAGCGACGCGCCGCCGGCCGGGACGCCGTAGGTGGAGATGCCGGTGAGCACGTTGGCGGGGTTGCCGTCGACCTGGACGGCGTCGAAGATCTCGCCGACGACGTGGAAGTCGCTGCCGAGGGTCGGACCCGCGGCGACGACGTAGATCCGCTGCGGCTCGCCGACCTCGACGTCGATCGGATGGCGCTGGTAGCGGAACGCCTTGCCGTTGAAGGCGGCGTACTTCGGATCCTTCGTCCGCATCGCCTTGTAGCTCGGCTTGATCATCTTGCCCTTGTTCTTGAGCTTGCCGTAGAACTCGCTCTGGACGAGGACCGTCTCGTTCGCCGGCGGACGACCGCCGATCGGGTCGACGATGATCGCGCCGTACATCCCCATGCCGATGTGCTGGAGCACCGGGCTGGTGCCGCAGTGGTAGAGGAAGACGCCCGGCTGGTTGACCTCGAAGGAGACCGTCTCGGTCGCGCCCGGCGCAACGTCGCGGAAGACGACCTGCGGGGAGACCTGCGCGGCGTGGAAGTCGACCGAGTGGGCCATGTGCTGATCGGCGTTGTGGAGGCGGACCTCGACCGTGTCGCCGACGTCGGCGCGGACGACGGGCCCGGGCACGGTGCCGTTGAAGGTCCAGGCCTTCATGTGGACGCCGGGCGCGATCTTCACCTTCTTGTGCTTGGCGGTGAGCCTGACCTGGACGATGTCGGCCGCGGCCGTTGCCGCCGTCATTCCGCCCAGCGCGAAGGTCGCCGCCACGAGCGTCGCCGCGAGCCGCAGCCGGCGAGCGGGGATCGGACGGGACTCGGGTTGCCGGAAGGGCATCGCTGGCGAGGACCCTAGTCGCTGCGGTGCCGCCGATTGCCCGTAGTCGGCGCCGGCTGCGCGTCCGTAGTGCCCCCGTGCTCCGCCGACCCCGTCAGCGGGGGATTCGCTGGTAGGTGTTCTTGAGGGCGTCCTGGACGATCGTCGCCCGGCCGTGCGCGCGCAGGACGAGGTTGCGCTTCGGCGTCCGCGAACGGTACGTCCAGCCCGGTGGCAGGCCGATCTCGGGACCGAGCCCGCGCAGCTCCCGGTAGCGGACGCCGGGGTCGACGATGCGCGCGTAGGACTGCATCACGTAGCGGCGGTCGTTCGGGTCGGTGAGCTCGAAGATCCGCCTGTCGGCGCGGAAGACGAACCTCGTGCCCCGCTGGATCCGCACCTCGGTGAAGGGCGGGGGCGGGGCGAGCCCGACCTTCGCCAGATCGATCGTCGCGACCTCGCGCATCCGCTTGCCGCCGAGCGTCGAGACCGGGCCCGGTTCGGTCACCGCGACCCTGTCCATCAGCCAGTAGCGGGGACCGTTGAGCAGGACGAGGTCGGCGCCGGACTCGGCGGCGAGCGCGGCCGGGTCGAGCGACTCCCACCAGCCCCGGCGGCAGTTGTTGAGCCCGTAGGAGTTGTTGATCCTCGCGATCGGGCCGGGCGACAGGAAGACCGTGAAGATCTCGCAGTAGCGCGTGTCGCGCATCCCGGAGCTCTTGATCGCGGCCCCGGCGGCGCTCGCCATGGCCAGCGCCGCCAGCGCCGCCGCGAGCAGCGCGATGGTCGTTCTCAGCCGCATCTCATCTCCCCTTCGGCGGTTCGCGGAAACGTTGACTTCAAGTTAGCAAGATCTCGAAGGCGCATCGCCGGCAGGCGGAGGCGGCGGGGAGGGTCCGGGCCGCGGGCGGCGGCAGCGGGAGGGTCCGGGCCGCGGGCGGCGGCAGCTGGAGGGTCCGGGCCGCGGGCGGCGGCCCGGCCGGCGCGCACCGACCCGGGGGAAGATCAGCGCCCGCCGGCCCGACCGCCGCCGGGCCCGGATTCCGTCGTCCCGGCGTCGCGGGATCCCGCCACCGGGATCTTCTTGCCGGGGTTGAGGAGGAGCTTCGGGTCGAAGGTCCGCTTGTTCTCTACCTGGAGGCGGACGAGCGTCGGTCCGAGCGCC
>CAZTGN010000144.1:0-7103 GCA_964613275.1 uncultured Conexibacter sp.
AGGGCGAGCATGTGCCCGCGCATGCTGGTGCCGATCAGGTTGCCACGCCAGACCTTCAGGCACCGGGGGAAGTTCTCCGGATCGTCGGGTTCCTCGACGGCGACCCGTAGCTCGCCCGAGCGGTTCCGCTCGACCACCCAGGCCGAGATCTCCTCCTCGCTGGTGGCGCCCGCGGCCTCGGCCTCCTTGACGATCTCCAGCGGGTTGCGGTTCAGCGCCGGCTGGAACGGCAGCCACCCGAGCCGGACGGCGAGGGCGTTGACATCGGCGGAGTGGTCGTAGGCCGGCAGCTGGTCGGCCCAGGGGACCATGATCGGGTCGAGCTTCATGCCGTCGTAGCGCCACTGGTCGGTGTGGAAGTACCAGTAGGAGGTGCTGTTCATCAGCCGCGGCGGGCGCTGCCAGTCCCGGGCCTGGCCGATCGTCGCCACGACCGCGGCGTAGTTGCGGATCTTCTCGGTGCCGACGTAGTGGCACCAGCCACCGCCGTTGACCCCGTGGCAGCCGGTCAGCGCGCCGAGCAGCACCCCGAAGCGCTGGTAGAGATCCGAGTGGTACCAGTGCGTGCAGCCCGGTCCGGCGATGATCAGCGACTTGCCGCGGGTCTTCTCCGCGTTCTCCGCCCACTCGCGGGCGATCTGGATCGCGACCTTGCGGCTGACGCCGGTCTCCTGCTCCTGCCAGGCCGGGGAGTAGGAGCCGGGGTCGTCGTAGTCGGCCGGGTAGTCGCCGGGCATGCCGCGAGCGACGCCCAGGTGGGCGGCGAGCAGGTCGAAGCCGGTCGTGACGAGCACCTCCTCGCCGTCGGTGGTGCGTACGCGGCTGGCGGGAAGCCCGCGCAGGATCGTGCCGGGCGGCCGCGTGTCGGCGTCCTCGCGCAGGGCGGTGTCGAAGGTGCCGGTGAAGTCGGGGAACGCGACCAGCGGCGTCTCGTCCTCGCGGCCGTGCAGGGTCAGCAGCGGGTCGAGCGGGTCGCCGGTCAGCGAGTCCTTGGACTCGAGGTTCCACTTGCCGCTCGGCTCCTCCTCCCAGCGGAACCCGATCGTGCCCTGCGGGATGCGAAGGCGCCCCTCGGCGTCCATCTGGACCAGCTTCCATTCGGCGTTCTCCACCTCCGAGCCCTCTTCCAGGGCGGCCGCCCGCAGCAGCCGGCCGGGGACGTAGTGGTCGCCTCGACGCTCGAGGGTGAGCAGGAAGGGAAGGCTCGTGTAGCGCTTCACGTAGTCCTGGAAGTAGGGGACCTGGCGGTCGCAGAAGAACTCCTTGACGACCACGTGGTTGATCGCGGCCAGCAGCGCGGCATCCGTCCCCGGCCGCAGCTGCACCCAGGTGTCGGCGAACTTGGTGACGTCGCTGTAGTTGGGCGAGAAGACGACGATCTTCCCGCCCTTGTACTTGAACTCCGACGCGAAGTGGGCGTCGGCCGTCCTGGTCATCGGCAGGTTGGTCCCCATGTTGATCCAGTAGGTGCTCTGGTACCAGTCGGCGGCCTCGTGCACGTCGGTCTGCTCACCGAAGTTCTTCGGCTGACAGTGGGGGTTGTCGTGGTACCACTCGTAGAAGCTGTTCAGGCTGCCCCCGAGCAGCGAGGTCAGCCGCGCCCCCGAGCACCAGCTGACCATGCTCATCGCCGGGATCGGCGAGAAGCCGGCGATCCGGTCCGGGCCGTAGCGCTTGATCGTGTGGATCAGCCCGGCGGCGATGAGCTCGGTCACCTCGTCCCAGCTCACCCGCCGCCAGCCCGCCTTGCCGCGGGCCTGCTTGTAGGCCTTGGACCGCTCCTCGTCGGAGACGATCGCCGCCCAGGCCTCGACGGGGTCCTTGCCGGCCGCCTTCTCGGCCCGGTAGTACTCGAGCAGGCGGCCGCGCACGTAGGGGTACTTGGGCCGGACCGGGCTGTACACGTACCACGAGCTCGAGATCCCGCGCTGGCAGCCCCGGGGCTCGTAGTTGGGGGTCTCGGAGTTGATCTGCGGCCAGTCGGTCTTCTGCAGCTCCCAGCAGATGACGCCGTCCTTGACGAAGACCTCCCAGCTGCAGGAGCCGGAGCAGTTGACCCCGTGGCTGGTGCGAACGCTCTTGTCGTAGGCCCAGCGGTCGCGGTAGAAGTCCTCCCAGGCGCGGGAGCGATCGGTGACGTTGAACCAGCGCGGCTGCTTTGCTCCTAACATCGGCTCCGCGTCACCTCTCGGTCTCGGGATCTACGACAGCGGCCACGAACGACCGCATGCGCCGCCGACCGTACGGGCGGGTGGTTCCGGATCGGTTCCGCCGATCGCGGCGGTCCGGCTAGACGGGACGGAGGCTGGCGAGGCGCTCGTAGAGCGACCGGGTCTCCGCGGAGGGCGCCGCGCCCAGCTCACGATCGAGCGCCTCGCAGCAGAGCCGGTACTGCCGCAGGGCGTCACCACGCCGCCCCTCGCGCCAGAGCACCCGCATCAGCTCCCGGTGGACGTCCTCGCGAACGGGGTCGACGAGCAGCGCCTGGCGGTGCCGGGACAGCGCCCCCTCGGCGTCGCCGCGGTCGAGGTGCAGCTCGGCGGCCTCCCAGAGCGTCGAGAGCAGGGTCTCGCGGAGGTACTCGCGCTCGGCGCCGCACCAGTCGCTGTACGCCTCGTCCTCGAGGAAGTCGCCGGTGTACATGCCGGCGGCCGCCTCGTAGGCGGCCAACGCCGCTTCCGGCTCGCCGCGCTCGCGCAGGCGGCTGGCCCAGCGGGCCAGCGAGAGGAAGTCCTGGTAGTCGAGCCGGTGGGGCGCGGCGACGTCGAACGCGTATCCCTCGCCGGTGCTCACCACCCAGGGGCTGCTCCCGTCGCCATCGCGACCGGGCTCCAGCGCACGCCGGAGATAGTGCACGACCACCTTCAGCTGGCGACCGGGATCCTTGAGCGGCTCCTCCCCCCAGAGCAGGTTGACCAGCACCTCCCGGTGCACGGGCTTGCCGTAGTTGGTGAGCAGGATCTTGAGCAGGGTCAGGGCACGCCGGCGGGCGAAGCGCTCGGGCGGGATCGGCTGGCCGCCCGAGAAGACCGTGAACCGGCCGAAGCAGCGCAGGTCGAGCAGGGGGGCCGAGGCGGCCGGGCGCGCGCGGCCCGTGCTCGCCCCCACGGCCGACCTGCGCCGCGCCGACTCGACGATCTCCCGCCCGCTGTCGTTGAGCAGGCCCTGGATCGAGCCGAGCTCGGTGCGCAGGCGGGGAGAGGGCTCGGCGAGCGTCCCGGCACGCTCGATCCGGAGCATCACCGGCTGCAGGTTCCGCTCGGTTGCCAGGTCGAGCTCGTTCAGCAGGTGCCGGCGCTGGGTGTCGGCGGCGCGCTCCTCGGCAAGCACGGCGGCCTGCTGATCGGCGACGGCGAGCGCGAGCTGCTCGACGATCCCCTCCAGCTCGGCCAGGCGCCGGCCGGGGACGGGGTTGGCGTTGCACCAGCCCACCGACGCGGTGCCGAGCACCCGGCCCCCCGCCTCGAGCGGCAGGCAGATCGTGCTCGAGAGCTCCGCCGGCAGCACCGTGCAGGCCGCCGCGCAGTCCGCCGGGGGTGCAGCCGCTGACTCGTGCGGATCCAGCGACTCCGCGACCACCGGGCAGGCGCCGGGGTCGCCGCTGCGTGCCAGGGAGCCGCGGGCGCGCTCGTAGCTGCCCCGCGACGCCCAGGGCTGCAGCGACCCCGCCGCGGCGCTGTGGAGCAGCACGATCCCCCCGTCGGCCCCGGTGAGCTGGATCATCGCGTCCAGCCCCCGGCCGACCTTGCGCTCGAGGTCCCGCTTCGGATCGAGGTCCGGCTCGCTGACCAGCGCATCGGCGAGCCGCTCGCGAGCCCGCAGCCGGGCCAGCTCCAGCCGCTCGCCGAGCTGGTCGGCGACCCGCGTCAGGGTCGCCAGCTCGTCGGCGGGCGGCGCGTCGGACCGACGCGAGGCGATGCTGAGGCCGCCGAGGACCCGGCCGCCGCCGTGCACCGGAGCGCACAGGTAGCTGCGGAAGCCACGGTCGCGCACTCGACCACGGAGCCAGCGCGGGTCGGCGCCGACGTCGGCGGCCACGATCGGCTCGTCGCTCTCGATCACGATCCCCGGGAAGCCCTCCCCACGCCCGAACTCGGTTCGCTCGCGGAACAGCCGCGCCGCCGCCCCGAGATGGCCGGCACGCCAGACGCGGCTCGCGGAGCGGTCGGTGAGAAACAGCTCCGCCGCCTCGGCTGCGGTCGCCTCGAGCAGCTCGGCGAGCGCCGCCGGGATCAGCTCGTCCCGGTCGCGGTCCCCCTCCGGCGCGCCCGCCTCGCTCACGGCGGCGGCGGCAGTGTCGCCGCCGACGCGAGCTGGGGAGGCGCGCACCCGACCCGCCCCTCAGCGAAGCTGCCGCAGCGGGCGCGGCCGGCGCTCGCCCGGCGTCGGGGGCCGTGCCTGCGTCGAGGGCTGTACGGGGGATCTCGAGCCAGCCATCGGAACGTGATCAATGCTACACCGGGCCGATGACCGGGCGGTCGGCCAGCGGCCGGCCGGGGACCTCGAGATCGGCAAGGCCCGGGGCACGGCCCGGAGCGCCAACGCCACATCCTCGACTTGCGATCGGGGTGGATTGAAGCCCGCGCCAGACGGCTTGGCCACGCGGCGCGCGGATCTACTTGCTGCCGATCGCCCTACCGGACTCGGCGACGTCGAGCTCGAAGGCGCGTAGTAGCCGCTCGCAAGCGGCCTGCTTCGGCGTCGGTCCCGCGCGAGCGCCGGACCCAGACGCAGTCGCCGTCGCCGTCGTCCCACTGCATCGCGTGCAGCTCGCCGGCGCGGATCCCGGTCCAGGCGGCGAACTGGATCATCGCCCGGAACTCGGTCCCGTGGCCGCCCAGCACCGTGCAGGCGTCGAGCAGGCGGCGGTACTCCTCCAGCGTCGGCGCCTGGATCTCTTCGGTCTTCTCCATGACCGGCAGGCGCAGGTTCGAGAAAGGGTTGGCCTCGACGAGGCCGACATCACGCGCGTCCTCGTACATCGTCCCGATGATCTTCGAGAGGTTGCGCGGCACCGCTGGATGGTTGATTCCTGATTGCCCCACGGAGTGCTCCGCGGAGCACTCCGCCGCGGCTGCCGCGAGGGAGCAGACGAAGGGCGGCCGCGCCGGCTCACGCCCGAGATCGAGCGGACGATCAACTTCCTGGCGTTCAACTCGCCCGGCTTCTGCGACGAGCTGCGGCTGCTCGACTCGACCCCGGTCCCCTGCGCTCAATCGCGCGAGACGGTACGGCGCTCGGCGCTCGGCGGGATCGGCGTCGACTTCGCGATCCACTTCGTTCAGCGCTTCCGCGAGCTGCTCGCCGACGCAGGATCGTCGCGGACCGCCCTGCGTGCGTTCTTCCAGGAGCCCAGCCGTGCCCTCACCCGCAATGCTGGTCATCGCGATCGGGTTCACGCCGCTGTTCTGATCGTCGCTCGTCCCCGACCTCGTCGTGGCGACGCTGCTGTCATCGATCATCTTGCTCAGCTGGCTGGCAACGATGCTGCTGCTGCCGGCGATCACGAGCCGGATCCGTTAGCGGGTCTGAACCTGGATCGGAGCCGCGGACGACCGCTACCGAGCTGCAAGCGCGGGCACCGGTGCAACCTCGCGCTCGGCCTCCTCGTCGAGGCCACCGCGTCGCTCGACGCCGATCAGAAGCTCCTCGTCGAGCACGGCGAGGATGCGCTTCAGCACCGGGAGCGTGGGCAGGTGCTCGCCGCGCTCGAGCTTCGAGATGAAGGAGTCCGAGGTGTCGGCGCGATCTGCAACCTCCTTCTGCGTCAGCTCCAACTCGTAGCGGCGCTCGCGGATGTGGGCCGCAAGCCAGTTCTTCTTGCGCAGCTCGCGGACCTCCGCGTACTCATCGCGGGCCTCCCGGTAGGCATCGCTGCGGCGGCCACGGCGCCGCGCCGCCTCAGCAGCCGGTGTCCCCTCGGGGCTCGCCTGCTCCTTGACCTTGGTGCTCATGGGTTGGAGTTTATCGATTTCGATAAGTCTGTCAACTGCGCCTTCGGCTCCTGGGCGGAGCGTCTTGACCGGCTGCCCGGGGTCGTACGCGGCGCTTGGCGTCCATCCGGCGCCTGTAGTCGGCCATCCGCCGCTTCGCGAGCTCGATGGCGGAGCGGGGCACAGCGCCGCTGTCCTTCTCGATCGCGTGCAGCAGCACGACCAGGTTCTCCGAGCGCTGGTAGAGGACCCGGTACCGGGTGTTGCCGAAGCGCACGCGGAGCTCGCGCAACTCCCCGTCGATCTGGGAGGTGATCGGGAACTCGGGCGGTGGCGCCTCCGGCGGCCGGCCGTTCAGGTACTCCTCGACGTAGTCATCGATCTTGGCCGCGCGCTTCGCGGGCAGGACCTCGATGAACTCGTCGACGGGCTCGGTCCCGCTCTTGTCGCGGTAGTAGACGGCCTGGGTTCGCGCCATCCGTCGAGCATGCCACGCGATTCGGCAGTCCTAGCACCTGCCAGTCGCCGGCCCGCGACCACCCGGGCACCGCTACCGTCTTGCTTCCGATCTCGCCCTGGAGTACGCGGAAATCGGTTGATCTCGGGCCACCCCGCTGAACCGGCCACAGCCCCCCGAATACGCCTGTCAGAGCCAGATGTCGCGACCCGTCGCGACCTGGCGGAGCTTCCGATCCAATCGGGGCGACTGGATTTGAACCAGCGACCTTTCGACCCCCAGTCGACTCGCAGGGTGCGTCAATGCGTCCCGGGGCATTCAGATCGCCCGATACGTCCAGTTCCGTGGAAGATCTGGACAGTACGGACGTAGCAGTCGGTACCACGGCGGTACCCCGCGATGCGGCTGTTCGTCCTTGGACGGCTTCGCCTCGAACGGAGCGCCTCGGAGATCTCGTCGAGCACCAAGCGCTCTCCCAAGCCGATCTTCTCCCCGGTTCTCGGCCAGGTGGTTGACCATCAGCCGCAGCCCAGCGTTAAGGTCATCAAGTCACTGGCTCATTCGATCGGGAGGAGACCCGCAATGAACTTCGCCGAGCCAGCAGCGATCCAGAGATCCCGGTGCCGACTCTGCCAGAGCAGGCTCGGGCGCGTCGGCCTCCTGGCGCTCGCTATTGCCTGCTTGGGCGGTTTGTTCACGGTTGGGGCAAGCGT
>CAZTGN010000145.1:0-7099 GCA_964613275.1 uncultured Conexibacter sp.
CCGCCGCCGTCACCGCCGTCGCCGGCGTCCGTCAGCCGCAGCGCGGCCCGCTCGCGAAGCGGCTCGCTGACGGCGACGTAGAGCTTCGCGATGTCGTCGTCGTGGATCGCCGCGCGGACATCGGTCAGGTGGTCCTCGAGCGCGGCATCGAGCTCGTCCGGGGCGGCGACGACGACCGCGGTGCGCTCGTCGATCAGGTCGAGGAACGCGCCGAAGCGATCGGTCGGCAGGAGCTCGGCGAGCGGCCGGTCGGCGTCCTCGGCGATCGCGTCGGCAAGCGCCGCCTCGGCGAGCAGCCGGTGGTCGGGGTCGATCTCGGCCGCGGGATCGAGCTCGATCCGCTCTACCTCCCCGAGCGACCGCTGGTTGAAGTTCGTGAAGCGGCGGATCGACTCGACCTCATCGCCGAACAGCTCGATCCGGACGGCCTGCTCGCCGGTCGAGCCGAAGACGTCGAGGATGCCGCCGCGAACCGCGAACCGGCCGCGCTCGGTGACCTGCTCGACCCGCTCGTAGCCGCACGAGGCGAGGAGCTCGGCTACGTCGCCGAGATCGACCTCCTCGCCGCGGCTGAGCGCGAAGCCCGCCGGCCGCAGCGACGCGTCGGGCACCGCCTCGGCGAGCGCGACGGCGCCGGCGACGACGACGGCCGGCTCCCCCGCGCCGTCGCCGGCAAGCGCATCGAGCGCGGCGATCCGGAGGCCGACGAGATGCGGCGGCGGCGACAGGTGCGACTCGTATCCGGTCCCCCGCGAAGGATAGAAACGGACCCGGCGCGGCGCCAGGTAGGCGCCGAGCTCGCCGGCGAGGTCGCGGGCGCCGCGATCGTCGGCGGCGACGACGAGCAGCGGCCGCCCCGCGAGCCCGGGCTCGGCCTCGGCCAGCGCCGCCAGCAGGAAGGGCCGCAGCGCCGCCGAGACGGGCACGTCGAGACAGCCCCCGGGCGGCGCCGCGGCAGCCTCCGCGGCGACGGCTGAGAAGGCGTCGCCGCCGTGGGCGAGGTCGAGCAGCGCGCGCAGGGACACGGGACGTCGGTCGACTCAGTCCCGGTAGCCGAGCCCCGGGCCCGCGGACTGCCAGGCGACCTGGCCCTCGCCCTCGACCCGGGAGCGCTCCTCGACGCCGTCCCAGCCGTGCAGCATCGACTTGATCCGGCTGACCGACTCGGGCGGGTGGTCGGCGATCTGGGTCGCGAGCTGGAGCGCCACCTCCTCGGTCCGCGGCGCCGGCGCGACCTTGTGGACGATGCCCCAGCGGAGCGCCTCGTCGACGCCGATCTCCTTCGAGGTCAGGAGCAGGTACTTGGCGACCGAGAGGCCGCAGAGGGTGACGAGGCGGGCCGGGCCGACGGGGACGCCGAGGCCGGCGCCGGGGAAGCGCAGGCGCATGTTCGAGCCGCCGACGCGGAGATCGCAGGCGACGGCGACCTCGGCGCCGCCGCCGACGCAGGCGCCGTGGCAGGCGGCGATCGTCGGCCTCGGGAAGCCGGTGAGCCCGTCGTAGAGCTCGGCGAAGAGCTGCATCCGGCGGATCGCGCCCTCGCGGTCGAGCTCCTCGCGAACGTCGGCGCCGGCCGAGAGCCCCATGTGGTCGGTCGAGGAGACGACCAGGACCCGCAGGCCGTCGTCGCCGCGCGCCGCCTCGAGACGGGCGAGCAGCTCCTCGAGCATCGCCGTGTTGATCGCGTTCCGGGCGGCGGGGCGGTCGAGCCGCAGCAGACCGACGCCGTTGCCGTCGGCCTCGTAGGTGGTCAGCGCCATCTCACTCCTCGTCCTCCTCGTCGCCGGAGATCTCGTCGATCAGCCGCTCGGTCGCGTCGGCCGCGTCGGCGATCAGGCCCGCGACCCGGTCGCGGCCCTCCTCGAAGCGCCCGAGCACGTACCGGGAGACGACTTCCGGATCGGTCGAGTCGGGGCGGCCGACGCCGATCCGGACCCGGTGGAAATCGCGGCTGCCGAGCCCGCGGTCGAGGCTCTTCAGCCCGTTGTGACCGGCGACGCCGCCACCGAGCTTGGTCCGGACCTCGCCGAACGGCAGGTCGATCTCGTCGTGCAGGGCGATCACCCGCTCGAGCGGGACCCCGAAGGACCCGCGCGCGGGGCCGGCCGCGTCGCCGGACTCGTTCATGTAGGTCTGCGGCATCAGGATCGCCACCCGCGGGCCGCCCGGTCGGATCCGGCCGCTGGTCACGAGCCCGCCGTAGCGGCGCTTCGCCTGCGGCAGCTCCCAGCGGGCGCAGAGGGCGCCGGCCACCTCGAAGCCGGCGTTGTGGCGGGTCGCCGCGTAGCGGGGTCCCGGATTGCCGAGCCCGACGATCAGGAAGTCGGCGGAGCCCGACCCGGCGCCGGCACCGCCTGCTCTCCCACCGCCGCGACGGCGGCCGAGCCGGCGCACTCCCGGCTAGCCCTCGGAGCCGGAGTCGCTCTCGTCGCCGCCCTCGTCCTCGGCGGCGGCCTCCTCGGCCCCCTCCTCGACCTCGCCGACGAGCTCGGTCTCCTCCTCGACCTCGGGCTCCTCCTCCTCGGCCACCCGCGGCGGATTCAGCGTCGCGACCGTGACCTCCTCGGGAGCGTCGGCGACGAACTTGACGCCGGCGGGCGGGGTGACCGAGTCGAGCTGGATCGTGTCGCCGATCGTCATCGCCGAGACGTCGACGGTGAGCCCCTCGTCGGGGATGTCGGTGGGCAGCGCCTCGATCGTGATCTCGCGCGTGACGTGCTCGAGGATCCCGCCCTCCTTGACCCCGGGGGCATCCTCGGCGCCGCTGAGCTCGATCGCGACATCCGCCTGGATCTCCTGCTCGAGATCGACCTGCTGGCAGTCGATGTGGACCAGGTCGCCGCGAACCGGGTGGCGCTGCTCCTCCTTGATCACGACCGGGACCTTGCCCTCGCCCTCGATCTCGAGGTCGAAGAGCGCGTGGCCCTCGCCGATGAAGAGCGACAGGTCGTGGGCGTCGGCCTGAAACGGCCGGGCGGCCTCGCCGCCGGTGTAGACGACGCCGGGGACGATCCCGTCGCGGCGCAGGCGCCGCGCCGTGCGCGACCCGAACTCGGTGCGCTCGGCGACCTTGAAGCTGGGTCTGGTGGGGGCCATCGGGCAGGGCAGGATAGAGAGTCCGCCCGGGCGCCGCGAGCACGAGATGCCGGCAACCGGCCGCCACGGCCCCTCGTGACGTCCCGGGGAGGCTAGGTCCCGTCCTGGAGCAGCCGCGGGTCGTTCGAGACGATGCCGTCGACGCCGATCGTGCGCAGGCGGGCGATCGCCGCTGGATCGTCGACCGTCCAGGCGATCAGCTCGATCCCGAGCTCGTCGGTGACGGCCGCGAGGCGCGGCGTCGCGAGCCGGTGGAAGACCCAGATCGCCGCGGCGCCCAGCCCGGGGGCGCGACGCCGCGCCCGACCCGGGAAGCGGCGCCGCATCAGCGCCAGCGCCGCCGCGACGGCCGGGCGGGCCACGACGCTGCGGTCCCACGGTCTGGTCACCAGCGGGTAGGTCCAGCCGAGCCGCAGGCGCGGCTCGAGCTCCGCGATCCGGGCGAGGCTCTGCAGGTACATCGTCGAGACCATCGCCCGGTGCACCAGACCGCGCTCCCGCAGGGCCCTGACCAGCTCATCCTCGCGCCCCGCCAGCTTCAGGTCGCAGTCGATCGCGACGCTGTCGAGCGGCGGCCGCGCGAAGGCGTCGAGCGCCTCGTCGAGCGTGAGCCGCGGACGCCGCTCCGCGTCCCCCCAATCGTGGGCGACGACGAGCGGCGAGCGCTCCCCGGCCGGTGTCCCCGATCCGCCGTCGCGGAGCCGGAGGACGTCGAACTCGACCATGTCGACACCGATCTCGACCGCGCGCTCGAAGCTGGCGATCGTGTTGCCCTCGACGAGCGCGGCGGCGCCCTTGTGGCCGATCCGGCGCAGCGCGGCGCTCACCGGCGCCGGCGCGGCGGCGCCGGCTCGAGCGGCTGCAGCGCGAGCTGCTCGCCGCCGGCGCGCGCCGGCGCCGCGTCGAGGCGCTCGAGCCGCTCGGTCACGAGCAGGCGCAGGATCGCACCGGCCGCGGCGAGCAGGCCGGAGATCCCGAGCCCGCCCCCGAGGGCGGTGAGCGCCGCGACCCCGCGGCTCTGCGCCTCGAGCTCCTCGAAGAGCGGCACCGAGTTGTCGGAGCCGGCGATCACGACCGCCGCGACGGCGGCGAGCACGAGCACGATCCCGGCGACCCAGATCAGGCTTCGGGCGAGCAACTCGTACCACTCGAGGGCGGTGCGGCTCATCGCCGACAACCCTACCCGGACTCCTGCTCCTGCTCCGGGGTCCGACCGAGGTCGAGGACCGCGACGAGGAAGCCGACGATGGCGACCGCCGCGATCACGCGGAAGCCGGCCTGCACGCCGTCGGCGAACGAGACGCGGATGATCTCCTCGATCTCGGCCACGGCCTTCGCGGGAAGCTGGGCGAGGGCCGCGGCGGCGGCGTCGGTCCCGGCGAGATCGCCGTGGAGAACGGCCTGCTCGTGCGCGCTGAGCGCGACCGAGGTCCGCTCGCCGACGAGGTCGCCGAGCTCGTCCTCGGATGCGCTGGTGAAGATCGCCGTCACGACGCCGAGGCCGACCGCCCCGCCGGCGATCTGGAACATGTAGACGATGCCGCCGGCGAGGCTGCTGCGGGCGGCGTCGAGGGCGGTGACGGCGGCGGTCGTGACCGAGGGATAGAACATCCCGCAGCCGATCCCGATCGCGAGCAGCCCCGGCGCGAGGCGGAGGAAGCCGGCGTCGGCGTCGGTGAGGAGCGCCAACAGCACCGTGCCGAGCGCGATCATCCCGGTCCCGGTCCCCACGACGACGCGCATGCCGACCTTGTTGTAGAGCGGCCCGGCGATGAACGAGGTCAGCGCGAACGCGACCAGCATCGGCAGCATTCCGATCCCGGCCTCGATCGTCGAATAGCCGAGGACCTTCTCGAAGAGCTGCGGGACGTAGAGGACGGCGGAGAAGAACACGGCCGAGAGCAGCAGCACCGTCAGGCAGGCCGCCCGGAAGCGGCGGTTGGCGATCACGTCAGACGGGATCAACGCCCGCTCGCCGGCCCGGCGCTCGATCACGGCGAAGGCGGCGACGAGGACGACGGCGAGGACCAGCATGGTGACGACGCGCCAGTCCGTCCAGCCCCAGTCGCCGGCCTGGTCGAGGGCGAGCAGGAGCAGCACCAGCCCGGCGGAGAGCGTCGCCATGCCCGCGTAGTCGATCCCCTCCTGCGAGAGCTCCTGCTCCTGGTGGACCTTGCGCCAGGTGACGAGCATCGCGAAGGCCGCGATCGGGACGTTGAGGACGAAGATCCAGCGCCAGTCGAGCGCCTCGGTGAGGGCGCCGCCGAGCAGCGGCCCGACGGCGTTGCCGATCCCGGCGACGCCGAGGATCAGCCCACCGGCGAGCCCGGCCTTCGATTCCGGCAGGGCGGCGAACGTCATCCCGAGGATCGCCGGCCACATCATCGCCCCGCCGATCCCCATCCCGACGCGGGCTCCGATCAGGACGCCGAGGTCGGGCGCGAAGGCGCCGAGCAGCGAGAAGGCCGCGAACAGGGTCGAGCCGATGAAGAAGACCCGACGGCGGCCGAACATGTCGGCGATCCGCCCGCCGGAGACGATCGCCATCCCGAACACGAGCGCGTAGGCGTTGATCACCCACTGGACGCTGCCGACGTCGGCATCCAGGTCGCCCTCGATCGCCGGCAGGGCGACGTTCAGCGCCGTGAAGTCGTTGGCGATGACGAAGACGCCGAGCCCCATCGCCACCAGGGCCATCACCGTCCCCGGCTGGATCGCGTCGTCGCTCGCCTCTACTCCGACTGCTTCTCCCACCACGCCGAAGTTGAGGTTGCCTAGAAGAGCTGGTTCTCGCCGGCGAAGATCTCCGAGACCGAGTCGTCGGTGAAGATCCGGCGGATCGAGTCGGCAAGGGTCTGGGCCGTGGAGAGGACGTGGATGTTGTCGGGATGGCCCTCGCGAAGCGGGATCGTGTCGGTGACGATGATGCGCTCGATCTGCGAGCTCTCGTAGGCGAGGCGCTCGAACGCGGAGCCGCTGAAGACGCCGTGGGTGGCGCAGGCGATGACCCGGGCGGCGCCCTCGTCGAGGACGGTCCGGGCGGCCGCGCAGAGGGTGCCGGCGGTGTCGATCATGTCGTCGACGAGCACCGCGGTCTTGCCCTTCACGTCACCGACGACGTAGCCGATCTCGGCGACCTGCTGGGCCGGCCGCTCCTTCTCCATCACCGCCCAGTGGGTGCCGACCTTGCGGGCGAAGTTGCGGGCGACCTTGACCCGGCCGGCATCGGGGCTCACGATCACGAGCTCCTCGTCGAAGTGCTGGTCGATGAACCACTGGGTCAGCATCGGCATCGCCGTCATGTGGTCGACCGGGACCTCGAAGAAGCCCTGGACCTGGCCGGCGTGGAGATCCATCGTCAGCACGCGGTCGGTGCCGACCGCCTCGAGCGACTTGGCGACGACGCGGGCGGAGATCGGCTCGCGCGGCAGCGACTTCTTGTCCTGGCGCGCGTAGCCGTACCAGGGCATGACCGCGATGATCCGGTGCGCGGAGGCGCCCTGGGCCGCGTCGATCATGCAGAGCAGCTCCATCAGCGCGTCGTTGGGAGTCATCCCGGCGGCCTCGTTGGCGGCCGTCGACTGGACGATGAAGACGTCGGCGCCGCGGATCGATTCCTGGTAGCGGCAGTAGACCTCGCCGTTGGAGAACGTCCGCAGGTCGGCCTGGCCGAGATCGACGTCGAGCTGGTCGGCGATCCGCGCCGCGAGCGCGCCCGAGGCGCGGCCGCCGAACACCATCAGCCGCTTGCGGTAGTCCTGGCCGATCGAGCTGACCGGCAGCGGCGCCGGCTCGTCGCCGTCCGAGGGAGGGTGCTCCAGCGTCATCACCTTGCCGCTCTCGCTCACTTCTGCTCGTGTTCGGTAGCCTTGCGCTCGGCGTATCCGTCGATCTGGACCTGCTCGGGGCGGGTCAATGCGAGCGCCCCCGGTGCCACGTCCTCGTCGATCACCGCGCCGGCGCCAGTGTAAGCGGAACCGCCGACCTCGACCGGCGCGATCAG
>CAZTGN010000146.1:0-850 GCA_964613275.1 uncultured Conexibacter sp.
GAGAAGCGCCCGCGGCGTCACTGCCCGCCCTCCGCGCCGACCACGAGGCTGTGGCGGGCCGGCCAGGCGAGGGTGACCGCGTCCCCGGGCTCGATCGACGACACGTCGTCGTCGTTGAGCTCGTGGACCGCGAGGCGCTCGCCCCCGGCCAGCTCGACGACGGTCTGCGACACCGACCCCAGGTAGACGCGCTCGACGGCGGTGCCCGAGACCCGGCAGCCGTCGCCGCCGGCACCGTCGCCGCCACCGGCGACGATCGAGATCTTCTCGGGCCGGATGCTGACCTGCAGCGTCTCGCCGACAGCGGTGGGGGCTGCGACGACGACCCGGACCCCGGGGCCGGGCTCCATGATCGCGAGCTCGCCCTCGCGCCGGTCGACGTTGAGCTCGAGCGCGTTCGAGGTGCCGATGAAGTCGGCGACGAACGAGGTCCGGGGCCGCTCGTAGAGCGTCTTCGGGTCGGCGAGCTGCTGGACCCTGCCGCCGTCCATGACGGCGATCCGGTCCGACATCGTCAGCGCCTCCTCCTGGTCGTGAGTGACGTAGACGAAGGTCGTCCCGGTCGTCTTCTGGATCCGCTTGAGCTCGAGCTGCATCTCGCGACGGAGCTTCAGATCGAGTGCCCCGAGCGGCTCGTCGAGGAGCAACGCCGCCGGCCGGTTCGCGAGCGCCCGCGCGAGGGCGACGCGCTGGCGCTGGCCGCCTGAGAGCTCGGCCGGGCGCCGCTCGCCGAGGCCCTCGAGGCGGACGACCGCGAGCATCTCCCCGATCCGGGTCCGCGCCTCGGCCCGCGGGACGCGCTTCAGCTTCAGGCCGAAGCCGACGTTCTCGGCGACCGACATGTGCGGAA
>CAZTGN010000146.1:860-7050 GCA_964613275.1 uncultured Conexibacter sp.
GTCCTGGAAGACCATGTTGACATTGCGATGGCGGGCCGAGACCAGCGTCACGTCCTCGCCGTCGAGCAGCACCCGTCCGGTCGTCGGCTCCTCGAAGCCGGCGATCATCCGCAGCGTCGTCGTCTTTCCGCAGCCGCTCGGGCCGAGCATCGAGAAGAACTCGCCGCGGGCGATCTCGATCGAGACGTCGTCGACCGCCAGCGCCTCGCCGAAGCGCT
This sequence comes from uncultured Conexibacter sp., assembly GCA_964613275.1. Lineage (GTDB taxonomy): Bacteria > Actinomycetota > Thermoleophilia > Solirubrobacterales > 70-9 > RHKX01. Next base: position 1,079 of record CAZTGN010000146.1, read on the forward strand.
TGCTGATCCGCTCCAGCCGGATCATCGGCTCGGCGACCGCCGCCATCAGGAGGCGCCGCCCCCGATCGCGACCGCGAACAGGTCGTTGACGTTCGTGTGCGTGGGCCCGGTGGCGATCCCGTCGCCGAGCGCCGCTACGGCGGCGCCGGAGCGGTGCCCGGCGAGCGCCTCCCGGAGGTCGATGCCCGCCGCGGCAGCCCGCTCGGCGGTGCGCCCGTCGACGATCGCACCCGCCAGCTCGGTCCCGCCGTCGGAGCCGTCGGTGTCGATGAAGGCGGCGGCGACATCGCTCTGGGCCAGCCCCGGCGCGGCGGCGAGCGCCGCCTCCTGGTTCGGACCGCCGCTGCCGAACTCATCGCCCGCCCCGAGCCTGACCGTGCTCTCGCCGCCGCAACCGATCAGCACCGTCGGCGGCGCGAACGGCCGGCCGAGCTCGGCGCTCTCGAACGCCAGCCGCGCAAGCAGGCGACCGACCGGCCCGGCCTCCTCCTCGAGGCCGGTCGAGAGGATGACCGGCTCGGCCCCGGCGCGTCGGGCCTCGACCGCCATCGCCTCGCATGCCGTCTCGCCGGTGACGAGCAGGACCGAGTGGACCTCGACCGCGCTCAGGTCGGGGACCTCGAGCCCGGGGCTCTCGAGGTGGGCGCGAACGCCGGCGGCGACGTCGCCCCAGAGGTCGCGGCTGCGCAGGATCGCGGTCGCGTCGGCGGGCGTCGAGTCGTTGGTGACGCTCGGGTCGGTGATCGCGTCGAGGGCGTCGCCGGCGACGTCGGAGACGGTCAGGTTGATCAGCCGCGCCGGGGCCACGGCGATCGCCAGGCGGCCGCCCTTGAAGCCCGAGACCTGCTTTCGGACCGTGTTGATCTCGGAGATCGGCAGGCCGGCGCCGAGCAGGAGCCGATGCAGCTCGCTCTTGTCGGCGGCCGAGACGCCCGCGGGCGGCAGGCTGGTCAGGGCCGAGCTGCCGCCGGTGAAGCAGGCGATGACGATGTCGCGCTCGCCGAGCTCGCCCGCCCGCTCGAGCAGCCGGACCGCCGCCGCGACGCTGCGCTCGTCGGGGATCGGATGCGCCGCCTCCAGCAGCTCGATCCGCTCGGGCCGGACGGCGGCGCTGCCCTCGCGGACGACGACGGTGCCGCCGTCGAGCCGCTCGCCGAGGATCCGCTCGAGGGCGAGCGCGATCTTCAGCGTCGCCTTGCCGGAGCCGAGGACGACGACCCGACCGTCCGGATGGAGGGCGTGACGGCGGCCGGCGACGACGAGCTCGTCACCGTCGACCGCGACCATCCGCTCGACCGCGAGGCCCGGGTCGCAGGCCGCGAGCCCCGCCTCCGCCACCCGCAGGGCGAGCTCCCGGGGGGCCCGCAGTCCGTGGCCGAGCAGCTCGGCGCGATTGCGGATCGCGGGCGGATCGAGCGTCGCTCCGGATCCCTCCCGGGGCGCCTCCATCTCAGCCGCCGGACCCGGGTCCATCTCAGGCGGCGACGGGAGCCCGGAAGACGTCGCCGGGGTAGGCGGCCGTCGCGCCGAGCTGCTCCTCGATCTCGATCAGGCGGTTGTACTTGGCGGTGCGCTCACCCCGGACCGGCGCCCCGGTCTTGATCTGGCCGGCGTTCAACGCCACCGCGAGGTCGGCGATGATCGGGTCCTCGGTCTCGCCCGAGCGCTCGGAGACGACGACCGTGTAGGAGCTTCGGTGCGCCAGCTCGGCGGCGTCGAGCGCCTCGGTCAGGGTGCCGATCTGGTTGACCTTCCACAGCAGCGAGTTCGCGGCCCCCGCCTCGATCCCCTCGGCGAGCCGCTCGGGGTTGGTGACGAAGAGGTCGTCGCCGACGATCTGGACCCCGGAGACGCGGGTCAGCTCGGCGAAGCCCTCGAAGTCGTCCTCGTCGAGCGGGTCCTCGATCGTGACCACGTCGTAGTCGCGGACCAGCTCCTGGTAGAGCTCGATCATCGCCTCGGTGTCGCGCGTCTCGCCGGCGAGCTCGTAGCTGCCGCCCGAGTGGTAGTGGGTCGCCGCGCAGTCGAGCCCGTAGCGGAAGCGACCGCCGTGGCCGGCGTCGGCGACGGCCTCGTGGAGCAGCCCGAGCGCCTCGTGCGGGCTCGAGATCGCGGGGGCATAGCCCCCCTCGTCGCCCGTGTTGAGCGCGCTCTTGCCGTAGCGCCCGAGCAGGATCTCGGCCAGCGCCAGGTTGACCTCGGTCGAGATCTGCAGGGCCTCGAGGATCGAGTCGGCCCCGACCGGGATCACGATGAACTCCTGGAAGTCGAGGTCGTTGGACGCGTGCTTGCCGCCGTTGATCAGGTTGACGAGCGGCACCGGCAGGACGTGGCCGTTGCCGTTCAGGTGGCCGTAGAGCGGCTGCCCGGCGGCGGCCGCGGCGGCGCGGGCGGCGGCGAGCGAGACGCCGAGGATCGCGTTGGCGCCGAGCCGGCCCTTGTTCGGGGTGCCGTCGAGCTCGATCAGCGCCGCGTCGAGCGCCCGCTGGGAGGAGACGTCGAAGCCGGCGAGCGCCTCGGCGATCTCGCCGTTGACGGCGGCGACGGCATCGCGGACGCCGAAGCCGCCGAAGCGGTCGCCGCCGTCGCGGCGCTCATGCGCCTCGTTGGAGCCGGTCGAGCGGCCGGAGGGGACGTCGGCCCGCCCGCGGACGCCGCCGGCGAGGGCCGCATCGACCTGAACGGTCGGCAGGCCGCGGCAGTCAAGGACCTCACGGGCCCGCAACGAAGTGATCTCGAGACCGCTCACGCGGTCACCTCCTCTCGCGCCTGAAGCGCATTGGTCAGGTTCTGGCTGGCATCGCCGAGGTGCCGCCGGAACAGCTTCTCGACCTTGTCGGGGTTGCCCGCCTGCAGCGCCTCGAGCAGCTCACGGTGCTCGGCGGCGACCTCGGCGGGTCGGTCGTAGTGGGGGCGAAGCTGGGCCATGCAGAGCAGGATCTCCGACTGCACGCCGGCGTAGGCGCGGCTGATCCGCTCGCTGCCGGTGGCATCGATGATCGCCCGGTGGAAGTCCATGTCGAGGTCGACGACGGTCCGCCACGAGGCGTCGTCGTCGAGCCCGTTGAGGCGCTCGACGGCGGGGGCTACGCCGGGGATCTCGGTGCCGGCATCGAGCACGAGCCGGATCGCCTCGAGCTCGAGCGCCCCACGGAGACGGAAGATGTCGACGATGTCGCCGGCGCCGAGGACCGAGAGCTGGACGCCGCGGTTCGGGGAGCGGCGCAGCAACCCCTCGTTGATGAGGATCTGGGCGGCCGCCCGGAAGGTGTGGCGGGCGATGCCGAGCCGGCCCGCGAACTCGGTCTCGCGCAGCCGCGTGCCGGGCTCGATCGTGCCGTCGAGGATCATCTCGCGAAGCGCATCGGCCGCTGCGTCGACGACCGATACGGTGCGGAGGCGGATCTCGCGGTCGGGCCCGCCGGAGGGCGCGCCGGCCGATCCGGAGTCCTTGGGGGTGGTAGATTGTTCCACAATTCGACGATAGCACAGAAATGGAGAGGTGAGGCAGATGGCGGTCAGCACCGCTGAGACCGGTCGCGTGGGGGAGCTGCTCGAGCGCGAGCGCGAGCGCTTCGAGGAGCTCCATCCGCGCTCGCGCGAGATCCACGAGGCGGTCGCCGGGGACCTGCTCTCCGGCGTGCCGATGAACTGGATGACCCGCTGGCCCGGGCGCTTTCCCGTGTACGTGACCGAGGCCCGCGGTGCCGAGGTGACCGACGTCGACGGCAACACCTACGTCGACCTCTGCCTCGGCGACACCGGCGCCATGTGCGGGCACGCGCCCGAGCCGACGGTCGCGGCGATCGGCGCCCAGGCCGAGCGCGGGATCACGACGATGCTGCCGAGCGAGGACGCCGGCGCCGTCGGCGAGCTGATGGCCGAGCGCTTCGGCCTTCGGCACTGGCAGTTCACCGTCTCGGCAACCGATGCCAACCGGTTCCTGGTCCGGCTCTGCCGGCAGGTCAGCGGGCGGCCGAGGATCCTCGTCCACAACCACTGCTACCACGGCTCGGTCGACGAGACGGTGGTCGAGATCGGCGCCGGCGGCGGGCCGGTGCCCCGCTACGGGAGCGTCGGGCCGCCCGTCGACCCGGCCGAGACCACCCGGGTCGTCGAGATCAACGACGTCGAGGCGCTGGCGCGCGAGCTCGCCGACGAGGACGTGGCCTGCGTCCTCGTCGAGCCGGCGCTGACCAACATCGGCATCGTCCTCCCCGACCCCGGCTACCACGACGAGCTGCGGCGACTGACCCGCGAGACGGGGACGCTGCTGATCATCGACGAGACCCACACGTTGAGCTGCGGTCCCGGTGGCTACAGCGCCGCCCACGGGCTCGAGCCGGATGCGATCACGATGGGCAAGCCGATCGCCGGCGGCATCCCGACCGGCGCCTACGGGCTCAGCGACGCTCTCGCCGAGCGCGTCCTCGGGTCGACCTTCTGGGATGCCGCCGACGTCGGCGGGGTCGGCGGCACGCTCGCCGGCAACGCCCTGCAGCTCGCCGCCGTCCGCGCGACCCTCGGCGAGGTCCTGACGCCGGAGGCATACGAGCGCATGATCGGCCTCGGCGAGCGTTACGAGGCCGGCGTCAACGACGCGATCGGGCGCCACGGGCTCGGCTGGAGCGCGGTCCGGCTCGGCTGCCGGGTCGAGTACATGTTCGCGCCCGAGCCGCCGCGGAACGGCGCCGAGGCGGCGGCGGTGATCGGTGGCCCGCTCGACGAGCTCATGCACCTCTACATGCTCAACGAGGGGATCCTGTTCACCCCGTTCCACATGATGGCCCTGTTCTCGCCGGCGACCACGACCGGGCAGATCGACGCCCACACCGCGGCGTTCGACCGGATCGCGGGCGAGCTGGCGGCCGGATCGTGAGCGGGCCGATCGTCGTCGCCCGGCCGGAGGCGGTCGAGCTCGCCGAGTCCGCCCTCGACCCGGAGTCGATCGTGGCCGGCTCGCCGCAGACCTGCGAGGGCGAGATCGCGACGGCGCCGCTCCCCGGCGGCGGCGTCCTCGCGACCGGCGTCTGGCGCTGCAGCGAGGGGACGGTCACCGACACCGAGGCCGACGAGACGTTCGTCGTCCTCTCCGGCCGGGCGACGATCGAGCACGAGGGCTCGACCCACGAGGTCGGGCCGGGCGACGTCTGCGTCCTCCCCGCCGGCGCCGAGACCCGCTGGACGGTCCACGAGACGCTGACGAAGGTGTTCGTGATTCACGAGCCGGGCTGAGGCGACGCGGGCTGCGGCTCGCGCCGAGCTCCCGCCGCCGACAGCCGGTGCCCGGCCCTACGCCAAGCCGCGAGCCGCGGCGACCTCGGCGAAGGCCGCGACGGCGCGGTCGACCTGCTCGTCGCTGAGCGCGGCCGAGATCTGCGCGCGGACCCGGGCCGTGCCCTCGGGGACGACCGGGTAGCCGAAGCCGATCGCGAAGACGCCGCGCTCGAGCAGGGACTCGCTCGATGCGATCGCGTCGCGGGTCTCGCCGACGATGATCGGCACGATCGCGCTCTCGCCCTCAAGCGGCTCGAGGCCGGCGGCGCTGACGCCGGCGCGGAAGCGGGCGACGTTGGCGCGCAGGCGCCGCAGGCGGTCGGGGTCGTCGCGGAGCACGGCGAGCGCGGCCCGGGCGCCGCAGGCGACCGACTGCGGCAGCCCGTTGGAGAAGAGCTGGGCCCGGGAGCGCTGCTCGAGGATCGCGCAGACCTCGGCGCCGGCGGCGACGAAGCCGCCGGCCGCGCCTCCGAGCGTCTTGCCGAGCGTGCCGGTGGTGATGTCGACGCGATCGGCGAGGCCGAAGTGCTCGGCGGTGCCCCGCCCGGTCGGGCCGAGGACGCCGAGGCCGTGGGAGTCATCGACGATCAGCGTCGCGCCGCTCGCCTCGCACAGCGCGACGATCTCGGGCAGCGGCGCCAGGTCCCCCTCCATGCTGAAGACGCCGTCGGTGACGACGAGACAGCGACTGCCGG
>CAZTGN010000147.1:0-6162 GCA_964613275.1 uncultured Conexibacter sp.
CGGGCGGGGGGGGGGGCCCCCCCCGGACTCGCTGGTTGGGCGGGGGGGGCGGTGGGCCCCCCCGTCTGCTCTTGCGGGCGACCTCGCTCCGGCCGCTCCCGCTAGCCGCTGTGCTGCTCGTCGAGCCAGGCGGCGATCCGCGCGCCGATCGCCGGGCCCTGGTCCTCCTGCAGGAAGTGCGATGCGTTCGCGATCGTCTCCGGCGGCGTCAGGCCGAGCCGCTCGGCGACGGCGCGGCCGGTGGCGAGCGGGATGATCGGGTCGGAGTCCGCCCAGAGGCAGAGCGAGGGCAGCTCGCGGGCGGCGATCGCGTCGGCGGTCGCCTCGCCGGCGGCGGCGCCGGGATCGTCGGGGCTGCGCGGCAGCATCAGCGGGAAGGCGCGGGCGCCGGCCTTCGATGCCGCATCGGGGAAGGGCGCGTCGTAGGCGGTGATGACCGCCGGATCGGGCTCGACCGCGCAGCCGCCCCGGACGAGCATCGAGACCGGCAGATCCTCGGTTCGCTCGACGAACTCGCGGAAGGCCTTCCACGCTTCCGTCATCCGCTGGCGGCCGTTGAAGATGCCCGTGTCCATGACGACGAGCCGGGCGCACATCTCCGGCCGCACGGCCGCGACCCTCATCCCGACCGGCCCGCCCCAGTCGTGGACGACGAAGGTGGCATCACGGACGCCGGCGCGCTCGAGCAGCCAGGCCGCCGCCTCGACGTGGCGCTCGTAGGAGTACCAGCCGAGGTCGGTCGGCTTGTCGGAGCGGCCGAACCCGGGCAGGTCGGGGGCGATGCAGCGGTGGCCGGCGTCGAGCAGCGGCGGCATCACCTTGCGCCACAGGAACGACCAGGTCGGCTCGCCGTGGAAGAGGACGACGGGCTCGCCGTCGCCCTCGTCGATTCGCGCCAGCCGCAGTCCGCTCCATTCCTCGTAGCGGGGTGCCCAGGGGAAGTCGGGAACGTCGGCGAAGCGCTCGTCCGGGGTCCGGACCGCGGCGACGCTCACCGCGGCCGCCAGGCGAAGAGGCGGGCGAAGCGGTAGAGGTCGCGGGGTCCGCCGTGGAGGCGCAGCCGCCGCTGCAGGAGTGCCACCGGCGGCCGCAGCGCGCCCTTGCCGACCTCGATGAAGTCGCGCCAGCCCGCCTCGAGGGTCACGTCGGGGTCGGTGAGCTCACCCGCCTCGGCCCTGGTCGAGCCGTTGTCGACGGTCAGGTGCCAGGGCTGCGCGTCGCTGAATCGCCACTGGACCGTGAACGGGGCGCGGCCGTTGATGGAGCCCGGATCGATCGCGCGTCGGACCGACTCGAAGTAGAGCCGCTGGATCTCGGGGGAGCTGTCGGGGTCCTGCCCGGGCTCGCCGATCACCCCCGCCTGCGCCATCTTGATCACGCTCGCTGCCCGCTCGAGCGGCTCGGCGTCGAAGTCGAGGGGGGCGACGCCGGGCGGCATCTCCTGCATCGGGTAGCCGATCGCCTTCCACTTCATCTCGACCGCCTTGAACCCCCAGGCGGCGATGTCCTCGAGCTCGAACCCGTAGCAGCGCGTGTACTCGCGGTCCCAGTCCGGCGGGATGAACACCGAGGAGAGCCAGGGGAGGGCCTCGGCGAGGAGCTCGTCGACCGCCGCCTTGCACTCATCGGAGGCGGCGAGGAGCTCGCTCAGGACCTTGACGCCGAAGCCGATGTGGCGCTGCTCGTCGCGGGAGACATGCTCCATCCCGGCGCTGAAGCCGGGCATCGTCCCGGCGCGGACGAAGTAGTCCTCGATGAAGTGCTGGCCGGGCTGGGCCATGCTCGCCTCGACGATCAGGTGGTAGAGCGTGATCGCCTGCGCGAACTTCGGCAGCGAGCGGTCGCGACGGAGCTCGCCGGCCATCCGGTCGAGGCGGTCGAAGACCTTGCGGTAGCCCCAGCCGAGCTGCGGCTCGGTGAAGGCGAGGGTGGCGGCGACGTCATCGCCGGCCCCGATCACCTCCTTGAAGAAGCGGTGGAAGAAGACCGCGTGGCGTGCCTCGTCGGCCTGCTGGGTGGCGAGGAAGTACTTCTGCTCCTCCTTCGGCGCGGCATCGATGTAGGGGGAGAGGTTGTCCGTGACCGAGTCCTCGCCGTAGAAGAACATCGAGTAGATCCAGAGCGCCGACTTGCGCTGGATCTCGGTCAGGTTCGCCCAGCCGTCGCGGTCGGCGCTGAAGTCGAGGTCCATCGCCGACCAGTTGCTCTGCTCCCAGCGGCGGTAGAGGTCGGTGTAGGTGATCCGGCTGGTCAGGTTGTGCTCGGCGACCGACATCGTCGTGCCTCCTCGGATTCGCTCACATCGGGCAGCCGCGAGCCCGCCCACCCGATCTCCGGATCCAGCATATCGCCGCGACTGGCCGGCTGGCCAGGGGCGGTGGAGATCGCGCGATGGGCGTCCTCGACCGACAGCCGCCGGCCTTCCGCGAGGGTCGGGGCGATCTGATTAGGTTCGCCCATCATGGAGGCCTCGAGGACCCCGCCGCCAGGAGGGCCGGCGACCCCGCCGCCGCCCGCTGCGCCACCGGGTGCGGGCGGGCCGCCCGCCGAGCGGGCAGGCGCAGGCCCACGGATCGCGGCGGTGCTCCTCGCGCTGCCATTGGCGGTCATCTGCGCGGTCGGGATCGCGGTGATGGCCGACGTCGGCGACGAGGGGGTCTGCGAGGACGTCGATCTGAGGCAGGTCTCGGGCCTGTACGAGTGCTACGACTTCCCGGCGTCGGTCGAGCCAGTGGTCCTCGGGGCCGGCTGGATCGGCGCCGTCCTCGCCGGCGTCGCCGCGATCCTCGCCCTCGCCTTCGCGATCCGCGGCCGCGGCGGGCGTCCGCTCCTGCTCGCCACCGCCGCCGCGGCCGGCTTCCTCATCCTCAGCATCGTCGTCGCCCAGCTCTGAGGCACGCGCGGAGCGTCGTCAGCCCAGCTTCGGGCTTCGCCAATCCGCGGCGAGCTTGGCGAGCAGGAGGTCGGCCAACCCGTCGATCGGGACCCGCTCCTGGCTCAGCGAGTCGCGGTCGCGGAGGGTGACGGTGTCGCCGTCGGCGGTCTCGCCGTCGATCGTGACGCCCCAGGGGGTGCCGATCTCGTCCTGGCGGCGGTAGCGCTTGCCGATCGAGCCGCCCTGGTCGTACTCGGTGCCGATCCGGTGCCGCAGCGCCTCGTAGACCTCGCGGGCGCGCTCGGGCATCCCGTCGCGGTTGACGAGCGGCATGACCGCGACCTTGACCGGCGCCAGGCGCGGGTGCAGGCGCAGCACGGTCCGCGAGCGGCCCTCGATCTCCTCGACGTCGTAGGCGTCGACGATGAAGGCGAGCATCGCCCGGTCGACGCCGGCGGCCGGCTCGATCACGTGCGGGACGTAGCGCTCGCCGCTCGCCTGGTCGAAGTACTCGAGCTTCTCGCCGCTGAGCTTGGCGTGCTGGGTGAGGTCGAAGTCGCCGCGGTCGGCGATCCCCTCGAGCTCCGAGTAGCCCATCGGGAAGCGGTACTCGATGTCGGAGGTGGCGCTCGAGTAGTGCGAGAGCTCGTCGGGGCCGTGCTCGCGCAGGATCAGGTTCGCGGGTTGGATGCCGAGGTCGGTGTACCAGCGCATCCGCTCCTCCATCCAGTGCTCGTGCCACTTCGCGGCCTCGTCGGGCGGGCAGAAGAACTCCATCTCCATCTGCTCGAACTCGCGGGTGCGGAAGATGAAGTTGCCGGGCGTGATCTCGTTGCGGAACGACTTGCCGATCTGGGCGATCCCGAACGGCGGCCGCTTGCGCGCGAACTGGAGGACGTTCTTGAAGTTGATGAAGATGCCCTGCGCGGTCTCGGGCCGCAGGTACACCTCGGTGCCGGAGTCGGCGACCGGCCCGACGTGGGTCTTGAACATGAGGTTGAACTGCCGCGGCTCGCTGAGCTCGCCGCCGCACTGCGGGCAGTGGATCTCGCCCTCCGGATCGCCTCCCTCGGCGGCGATCGCCTCGCGCAGGTGGTCCTCGCGCCAGCGCCGCTTGCACTTGCCGAGGCACTGCACGAGCGGGTCGCTGAACCCGCTCAGATGCCCCGATGCCTCCCAGACCCGCGGGTTCTGGATGATCGCCGAGTCGATCGCGACGATGTCGTCGCGGTCGCTCAGCATCGCCCGCCACCACTCGTCCTTGACGTTGTTCTTGAGCAGGACGCCGTAGTGGCCGTAGTCGTAGGTCGAGCCGACCCCGCCGTAGATCTCCGAGGACGGGAAGATGAAGCCGCGGCGCTTGCAGAGCGCGACGATCTCCTCGAGGCCCGGCCCGTCTTGCTGCTCGGAGGTGCTGCTCATCGGCACGGAACCGTATCCGCTGGCGGCCGCCCGGCCGCCCCGGGCCCGCTCCGCCGCCCTCCGGACGCCCCGATCCGGCCTATCATCCCGCTGGCCGATGCCGATCTACGACTACAAGTGCGACAACGGGCACCGCTTCGAGGCGATGCAGTCGATGTCGGACGCCCCGATCGACACCTGCGACGTCTGCGGCGCTCCCGCGCACCGCATCCTCCACGCGCCGGCCGTCCACTTCAAGGGATCGGGCTTCTACACGACCGACTATGCCCGCAAGGGCAAGGCGAAGGAGGCGAACGGCTCCGAGCCGGCGAAGGCCGACGGCAAGGACTCCCAGGGATCGAAGGGCGAGAAGGGCGGCGATTCGCCCGCCCCGGCGAAGGCTGACTCCGGCTCGTCCTCGTCCGGCGGCGAGAAGACGAAGGCGAAGCAGGACTAGCGGCGTCTCGCGCGGGGGTCAGCCGCCGGGCGAGCACTGCGGCGGGCGTGGGCCGGCCTCGCCGAGCAGGTGACGGACGGCGCTTCGGCACTGCTTCTCGGGAACGATCAGCGTGCCGTCGGGGCCGGGCCCGGAGGGGTTCAGGATCTTCGTCCCCGAGTCGCCGCCGATCGCCGCCGAGATCGCCAGCTGCGGCAGCACGAATCCGCCCATGTCGCTGACCATCGCCTTCGGTGCGTTCCAGCCGATCCAGGGTCCCTTGATGAAGTTGACCGGGATCCGCCACGGGCTCGTGAGCTGGCCCTTGATCCCCTCGAGGATGAGCTGCTGGGTTCGCGCCCGGTCGGTGTCGTCGTAGCTCTCGACCTCGTTCGACTCGTTCTCACGGGTCCGGGCCAGCGCCAGCGCCTGATCGCCGTTCAGGTGGTTCTCGCCGCGCTTCAGCTTCAACGTGATCCCCCCGTTGGAGCTGCCGCCGCTGATCACCGAGTGCACCGGCTGGGGGAGGTTGACCGTCACCCCGCCGATCGAGTCGATGAAGTCGGCGAAGCCCTCGAAGTCGAGGATGACGACGTGGTCGATGTCGATCCCGAGGAAGTCCTCGACGGTCCTGATCTGCAGCGCCGCGCCGCCGAAGGCGTAGGCGGAGTTGATCTTCTCGTCGCCGACCCCGGGGATCGCGGCGAGCGTGTCGCGGGGGATCGAGACCTTGTTGAACGACCCGCCGCCGGCGTGCACGACCATCAGCGTGTCGGCGCGGGACGGCAGGCAGTCGTCGGGATGGACCGCGCCCGAGGACGCCGCCTCGATGCATTTCTCCTTCGTCGGGTTGCCGTTCTCGTCGGGGACGCCCTCCTGGCGGATGTCGGTCCCGATCACGAGGATGCTCTGCCCGTCGACGAGCATCAGCGGGAAGCCGCCGAGCTCGTCGGCGGCCTTGTCGTCGAGCTTCGACTTCTGGATCTGGGCGGAGACCGCGAAGGCGACGAAGCTGATCAACAGCCAGGCGCCGACGACGATCGCCACCCAGCGTCCGACCTTGCGCCAGGTCGGCTTCTCGCCCGGCTCGCGTCGCGCTCCGCTGCCGCCGCGCCGGGACAGCCGCTCGCGCAGCGAGGGACCGCCGCCGGTGCGCTTGAACCCGCGCCGGGCCTTGTAGACGGTGTAGCCGGGGCCCTCGGACGGCGGCTCACGGCGCGAGCCGGCCGACCGCTCGGTCTCCTTCGGCTCTGCCCGTCGCCCGCGCCCACGGCCCTTCGATCCGGCCCGGTAGACGTTGTACTCGGGGCGATCCGGGCGTTCGGGATCGCCGGGTGCCATTACGCGGTAATACTGCCGCATGCCCTCCCGGTTTCCTGCTTCGTGACCGAGTCCGGTCCCACGCCGGCCACCCGCCGGGGCGGCGCGGAGACGATCGGCGTCGATCTCG
>CAZTGN010000147.1:6172-7049 GCA_964613275.1 uncultured Conexibacter sp.
CGCATGCCCTCCCGGTCTCCTGCTTCGTGACGGGCGCCGACCACAGGGCGGCGCCGGTCGGGGCGACGATCGGCGTCGACCTCGGCGGCACGAAGCTGCTCGTCGGCGTCGTCGACGGCGACGGGCGCACGGTCCACCGCCGCAGTGCCCGCTCCGCGGGGCTGGCGACCGACGAGCTGCTGGCGCTGCTCGAGAGCGAGCTGAAGGTCGCGCTCGAGGCGCATCCGCAGGCGGCCGCGATCGGGCTCGGCGTGCCGTGCACGATCGACCGGGCCGGCGGCATCTGCGTGAGCGCGGTCAACCTGCCGCTGATCGACGTCCCGCTCCGCGACCGGGTCGCGGAGCGCTTCGGAATCCGGGTCTCGCTCGACAACGACGCCAACGTCGCCGCGATCGCCGAGGCCCGCCGCGGCGCCGCCCGCGGCGCCCGCGACCTGGTCCTGCTGACGATCGGGACCGGTATCGGCGGCGGCCTGATCCTCGACGGACGCCCCTACCGGGGCGCCCACGGCGCCGGCGCCGAGCTCGGGCACGTGGTCGTCGACATCGACGGCCCGCCCTGTCAGGGCAACTGCCCCAACCGCGGCTGCGTCGAGGCGGTCGCGTCGGGGACCGCACTGGCGGCGGAGGCCGAGCGGGCCGCGGCCGCGGCCCCGGACTCGGCGCTCGGGCGGGCCGCGGCGCAGGGCGCCCGCCTCGACGGCCGCCTGGTGACCGGGCTCGCGCGGGACGGCGACCCCGAGTCGATCGCGGTGCTGGAGACGATCGGGCGCCGGCTCGGGGTGGCGATGTCGGGGCTCGCCAACGTCTTCGACCCGGACGCGATCGTCCTCGGCGGCGGCGGGATGGCCGCCGGCGAGCTCCTGCTCGGCCCCGC
>CAZTGN010000148.1:0-7045 GCA_964613275.1 uncultured Conexibacter sp.
CGGTGAAGACCTCGACGTGGTGGCCGCGCCCGGCCTGGCCGCGGGCGAACCGGTAGCAGGTGTTGCCGGCGCCGCCCGGATAGGGGGGGAAGGTCGCGGTCAGGTGGGCGATGCGGAGCGGCTCCATTGCCCCTAGCGTCGCAGAGCGGCACGACCCTGCGGAGTCCTCAGCACGGCCGGAACAGCGCGTTGGGGACGCGGCGCTTGATCAGCGTCGAGAAGCCGCGACGGCGGGCACCGTCACAGACCCTGCGGGCCACCTGGCCGGGCCGGGAGGCGCCGCGGCGGCGCCAGTCATCGGTGTACTCGGTCTGAAAGACCGCCTTGCCGGCGTCGACGAAGGGCTGCTCGCGCCCGCACTCGTGGAAGTAGAAGCACTCCTCGTTCAGCGACCAGTCGAAGGCGGCGACGGTGGCGGCGTCGATGACCTCGACCCCGTTCTTCATCCCCACCGACAGCCCCTCGGCATGCGCGTGCCGGGCCACCGAGAGGTACCACGAGCGCTCCTGGCCACGGTCGATCGGAAAGCCCGGGCGGTTGCCGATCGGGTTGTTCTGGTCGGGCTCGACGCCGTCGCAGCCGATCCGCCGCGCGAGCCGGAAGCGCGCCCAGATGATCGGCGCGAACCGCGGCCGCGCCCGCGGGCGGATGTCGAGCCAGCGCTCGCCGGACCAGCCGGTGGTGTTGCCGATCACCCCCTTCGGAAACAGGCCGGCGTCGGGCTCGTAGGCCTCCCAGGCGCCCGAGTCGAGGTAGCAGACCGCGACGATCCCGCGATCGTTCAGCCGTTCGATGATGCCGGCGTTCGATCCGCGCGGCCACGTCACCCGCCCGAACCCGGGCACCCGCATCCGCTGGCGTCGCGGCACCGCGTCGGTCAGGTCGACGTCGTACATGTCGACGTCCTCGAGCTGCCCGATCGGGCCGACGATCTGCCACTGCCAGCTCGTGTCCGGCGGCGGCTTCCAGACCGGCGCTCCGGTGGCCGCCGGCGCGCCGGCGCCGAGCAGGATGAGCGCCGCGGCGGTCGCCTGCAGGAGACCCCTCAGACGGGGCCGCCGATCAGCCGCTCGCGGCCGGCCTGCTCGATCGTCCGCCGCAGGCCGTCGATCAGCGGCACCTCGGGCTCCCAGCCGAGCAGCTCGCGGGCGAGCGAGATGTCGGGTCGGCGGACCTGGGGATCGTCGACGGGCAGCGCCTCGAAGACGATCTCGGAGTCGGAGCCGGTCGCCTCGATCACGTTCTCGGCGAGCTCGAGCAGCGTGAACTCGTCGGGGTTGCCGATGTTGACCGGCCGGTGGTAGTCGGACTCCATCAACGCGATCAGCCCGGTGATCAGGTCGTCGACGAAACAGAAGCTGCGCGTCTGCGAGCCGTCGCCGAAGACGGTCAGCGGCTTGCTCTGCAGCGCCTGGCGAAGGAACGTCGGCACGGCGCGGCCGTCGTGCGGTCGCATCCGTGGGCCGAAGGTGTTGTGTGCCATGACTCCCGTGCCGGCCCAGAAGTTCTCCCGCTCGGGCACCGAGAAGTCGAAGACGAGCGGGGTCGCCGGGACCTCCTCGATCTCCTGCACGCTCGCCCAGACGAGGTCGCCGTAGGTGCGCGCGTTGAGCCGCTGCGAGACGCCGCGATCCCACTCGAGCGGGCTCCACGGGCTCACGTCGCACAGGGTCAGTCGCCAGAACGGGTGGGTCCGATCGCCGGTTCTGTGCTTGATCCCGCTCTCGTAGCGACCGACCGAGGGGCAGAGGCCGAAGCGCGCGAAGGCGACGATCAGGTCGTCCTTGAGGCGATCGCTGACGGTGCTGAGCTCGTGGCGCTTTCCCTCGGCGAGCTCCTTGCCGCTGTGAACCCCGTCTCCCTCGCGGTAGCCCTCGATGAACCACTTGAGCCGTTCGAGCGGCAGACCGAGGATCCAGCCGGGGATTCCGCGCAGCTCACGGCTGAAGCCGAGAAAGCGCATCAGCCTCAGCAGCAGCTTCGAGTGGAAGTAGGCAGATGGCGCGCCCCCCTCCGTGCAGGGCTGCCTGACGGCGTGGATGCCGAGCTCCTCCTCGAGGATCCTGGCGGCGCGGTCGATCACGTGCCCGTCGCTGCAGAGCGAGATGAACGCGGTGCCGTCCTCGCGGGACTCCGCCCAGGAGCCCTCGGCGACCCAGACACCGAGCAGCCAGAGCAGCCGGTCTGTGATCTCGACATCGACCGGAAGCGATGAGCGGCCGCGCTTCTCCCGGATGCGGGCGGTCTTCGGAACGGATCTCCGGATCCACCAGAGCACCGGGAGCGGAACGCGGTTCGAGTCCCGCATGCGGATCACATCGGGCCAGTCGCGCGAGCCGCGCGTCCCGTTCGCCCCGATCGACGTCCGCCGGGTCGCGAGCAGCGCAAGCACCTCGTCGCGGCGCTCCCAGACGGCGGCGCCGAGTCCCTCGGCTTCCGCACGAAGGTCCCAGATGTCCTCCTCGGACCAACGCCAGGCTTCGATCACGCTGACCGTCTCGCGGTCCCTCTCCGGAACGGTGATCCGGCGGGCGATGGCGATCCGGTCGTCGTCGGTCAGCTCGGTCACCGGCTTCGGCTCGGGCTCGCCGCCATCCCCCTCGACGAAGACCGAGTGGTCGCCCGTCACCCGGATCGATCTTCCGTAACGGGTTCGCACCTCGTAGCAGCGCTGCTCGGTCGGGTGGCCGACGAACGTCGCGGCGCTCGCGGCGAGCACCTCGCCGCTTCCGGCGAAAGCGGGGACGGTGAAGCCCTCGAGCGGGAACTCCAGAGCGGGCTCGGCCAACTCGGCTCCGCCGCCGACGCCGGTCGCGACGGCGCGGTCGAAGCCGCAGACCAGGGCCCGGTTCGCGAGTCGGGCGCTGAGCTCGCCGGCGGTCTCCCGGCGCAATTCCCGTCCGTCGTCGTAGAGGACCTGCTCGTCGGCGAGGATCGAGTTGAAGATCCTCACGATCGCCGTGTCGACGCCCTGCTGGCGGTGGTAGGCCATCGTCAGGGCCTCGGCGTAGCGCTTCGCCTCGTCGTAGACGCCGCGCGGGCCGATCGGGTTGACGTGACCCCAGTAGGACTCGGGCTGGGGGTGGATCTGCGGGTCGCCGTAGACCTCCGATGTGGAGGCGAGCAGGAACCGCGCCCGCTTGAACTTGGCGACGCCGAGCATGTGGTGGGTGCCGTAGGAGCCGACCTTGAGGGTGTGCAGCGGCAGCCGTGCGTAGTCGATCGGCGAGGCCGGCGAGGCGAGGTGGTAGACGAAGTCGATCGGCTCGTCGATCTCGACCCGCTCGGTGATGTCGACGTTGGTGAAGACGAAGTTCCCGTCGCGGATGTGGCTGATGTTGAGCAGCGAGCCGGTCTCGAGGTTGTCGAGGCAGATCACCCGCTGCCCCTTGGCGAGCAGGCGCTCGCAGAGGTGCGATCCGAGGAATCCGGCGCCGCCGGTGACGATCGAGGTGCTCATCGGCCTGGCGAGGTTATCGGCGGTCGGGGGGCAGGGCCTGATCGCTGGGAGACGTGAACCGCGGCTGCCGGCGCCGCCGCTCAGTAGGCGCCGCGGGCGCCGAGGACGACGCCGATCGTCCGCAGGAGCAGCTTCATGTCGCCGCGCGGCGACCAGGTGCAGACGTACATGTAGTCGAGCTTGACCATGTCCTCGAACGGGATGTCGCTGCGGCCGAGCACCTGCCAGGGCCCGGTCAGGCCGGGGCGGACGTTCTCGCGCGCCCGGTATCGGGGTGGGACCTGGGTGGCTTCGTCGAGCGGCAGGGGCCGCGGGCCGACCAGGCTCATGTCGCCGACCAGGACGTTCCAGAGCTGCGGCAGCTCGTCGAGGGAGCGGCGCCGAAGCGAGGCGCCGTAGCGGGTCACGCGGGGGTCCTCGACCGCCTTGAACGCCGCGCTTTCGGGGTGGAGCTTGAGCTCGGCGACCTCGTCGAGCCGCTCCTCGGCATCGACCGTCATCGTCCGGAACTTGAAGAGCTTGAAGCGCGTGCCGGCGTGGCCACGGCGGTCCTGGCGGAACAGCACCGGCCCCGGCGAGTCGAGCTTGATCCGGATCGCGACGTAGGCGAACAGCGGCGCGAGGACGATCAGCGCGGCGGCGGCGGCGGCGATGTCGATCGCGCGCTTGATGCGGTTGGCGGCCGGGCTCAGGCGAACCGGTGCGAACGCCATCGTCGGCAGGCCCTCGAGGTGGTCGATGAACGCGGTCGGGCGGAAGACGTCGGCCTCGCTCGAGACGAGGTCGACGTGGACCCCGACCTCGAGCAGGTCGCGGATCAGCCCCGTGCGCTCGACCATGTCGACCGGGGCGTCGGCGACGATCACGCGGCCGACCTCGAGCGCGCGCGCCTTGTCGGCGATCAGGTCGGCGCGGCCGCCGGGGTCGAAGCGGCCGCCGATCTGGATCGTCTCGACGATGTCGAAGCACCAGTCGGGCTGGCGCTCGATCCGCTTGGCGACGCGGCTGACCCCGACCGGCGTCCCGACCACGAGCACCGTCTGCCGGTACCACGGGGCGGACCGCAGGTGGTGGCGGACGCCCGACCTGAGGACCGGGATCAGCAGGATCGACGCCGCCCAGACCGTCAGCGACGGAAGCACCGAGCCGACGTCGACGATGGAGCGGGCGACGAGCCAGAACCAGCCCCAGACCGAGCAGACGACGAACGCGGCGCTGAGGTCGTCGGCGAACGACCATTCGCTGGTCCGGTTCGGGACCCGGTAGAGGCCGTAGAAGCCGGCGAGCAGCATCCAGACCGGGATCAGCGCGACGAACAGGAGCAGGTCGCCGGGTTCCGGCAGCGAGCGGCCGATCGCGACCGAGAGGGCGCTGGCGATGACGAGCGCGAGGCACAGCGCCGCGACGTCGCTGACGACGGTGATGTGGCGCAGCGCGTCGGCCCGTTGCCCGGCCGACCGCGGAACGACGGTCCGGGTGACGACAGCGCCTTCGGCTGCGGGAAGCGGCTCGACGAGCCCACCGTGGCCCTGCTCTGCCTCTTGAAACGCCCCCCCCGAAGCTTTGACCGTTGTCTCCGACATGCTCCCCTGGTTGCCTACCAGCAGCTATTCCTTGCCGCCCCTCCGAGGAGACGCCGAGCTTGCTCCTTGCCGGCGCCTACCCCGAGCGGGTGTGAAACCTCGCACGTTGCGCAGACCTTGTCAACCCTGAACCGCGGCGAGCGCAAGCAAGCCGGCAAGACCCGGCGGATGCGCGCTCAGGGTTGGTGGTGGGCGCCCGGATCGGCGGGCAGCACGGCCGTCTCGGCCTCGCCGCGCCCGACATCGAGGTCGTGGCGGAGACGGCGCAGCGTCCGCGACAGGATCTGCTGGACGTTGGCGAGGGTGAGCCCGGTCAGCCCGGCGATCTCGGGGCCGTTCAGGTCGCCGCCGAAGCGCAGCGCCAGGAGCTCGCGTTCACGATCGTCGAGGCGGTCGAGCGCCGCCTCGAGGTCGGGATCGAGACCGAGCACCGTCTCCGGCATTCCGCCGGCGGGCTCGTGCTCGGGGTTGAGACCGTCGCCGAACGACTCGAGCCGGTCGGAGCGATCGGCCCGGTGGTAGTCGATCAGGAGGTTGCGGGCGATCGCCAGAAGCCAGGTGCCGACGCCGGCGCGCTCGGGGTCGAAGCGTCCCCACGCCTTCAATGCCCGCTCGAACGTGAGCTGCGTCAGATCCTCCGCGTCCTCTCGCGACCGCAGCCGGTAGCCGAAGAACCCGTAGACCGTCCACACGTGCTCGTCGTAGAGCCGAGCGAACTGCTCGACCGGTTCGTCCATGGGCGACAGACTACCCAGCGGCCAGCGGCCCGACGCCGGCGATGCCGAGCACCGCGACCGCGAGCAGCACGGCCCCCGACCCGGTGTAGGCGCCGATCAGGGCGCCGAGGCGGTGCGGCCGGGCCGGCCCCGAGGAGACGCGTGAGAGGAGCTGCCGGCGCAGCTCGCCACGGAATCCGGTGCTCGGGATCGGCCGCTCCCGCTCGAGCCGATCGGCGATCCTCAGCAGCGCCTCCGCCTCGCCCGGCTGGGCGTCGGGCCCGAGGTCGAGCTCGTGATCCTCGAAGCGGCTCATGGCTGCGCGAAGAGGAGGGACTTCGGGTTCAGCGAGCGAGCCTCGTCGAAGGCGTCGACCGCGGCCTTCGGGTCACCGCGCTCGGCCTCGATCCGGGAGAGGACGAACCAGTTGCGCCAGTTCGTCGGCTCCTCCTCGGTGGCGCGTGTCGCCGCCTGGGCGGCCGCGTCGTAGTCGCCGCCGAGCTCGAAGACGAGCGCCTGCTGCAGGTAGGGCGAGGCCGCGTACGGCTGCACGTCGCTCGCGGTGCGGGCATCGGCCAGCGCGCCGTTGAGCGAGCGGGCGCGGACTTCGGCCTGGCTCTCGTCGACCGAGCTCAGCCCCGCGTAGGGGATCGCGACGGCGATCAGCGCCGCGACCGCAAGCGCGGCGAGGATGCCGCGCGGCACGAACCGCATCCGCCCGGCCTCGGGCTCGGGGTCGCGGTCGGCCTCGGGCCCGGTGTCGCGGCCGAGGATCGCCGCCGCGAGCAGCAGGAAGCAGACGGGGAGGATGGTCAGCTCCCAGGCCCAGTCGAGCGCCG
Organism: uncultured Conexibacter sp.; assembly: GCA_964613275.1. Classification (GTDB taxonomy): domain Bacteria; phylum Actinomycetota; class Thermoleophilia; order Solirubrobacterales; family 70-9; genus RHKX01. The sequence goes on from CAZTGN010000148.1 coordinate 6,599, forward strand.
CCGCCACGGCGAATGCGACGGCGCCGGCGGTGGCCGCCGCAAGGAGCGCCGCCATCGGCTCCGACTTGTCGAGACGGAATGCACGCACCGCGCCGGTCACGAGCACGAAGCCGACGAAGCCGCCGATCAGCACGAGGCCGATGATGCCGAGCTCGGCGAGCGTCTCGAGGTAGAGCGAGTGGGCGTCACGGACGAACAGGCCCTCCGCGGCCTCCTGGTCGACGTCCCGCGCGAACCAGAACTCGTAGGTTCCGGGCCCGATGCCACGCCAGGGCTCGGTCGCGTTGGCGTCGAGAGCGCTCTGCCAGAACTGGTAGCGGCTGCTGCCGGTGAGCGAGCTGAGCCGTTCGACGCCGCCGGAGGTGCCCGGCTCCTTGAACTGCTCCCAGCGATCGGAGATCTCGCCCGGGGCGCATTCCGTGGCGTCCTTGGCCAAGGGGGTTTTCT
>CAZTGN010000149.1:0-7033 GCA_964613275.1 uncultured Conexibacter sp.
GGTCGGTGAGGGGCGGGTTCCAGATCGCGATCCGGCGCCCGGCCCGCGGCGCCGCGTCGGTGTCGATCGGATGGAACGGGGTGCCGACGAGCCGCTCGGCGAGCTCGAGCGGGTTGGCGATCGTCGCCGAGGCGAGGATGAAGCGCGGCTCGGAGCCGTAGCGGGCGGCGACGCGGCGCAGCCGCCGCAGCACGTTGGCGACGTGGGAGCCGAAGACGCCGCGATAGACGTGGGCCTCGTCGACGACGACGAAGCGGAGGTTGGCGAGGACGTCGCCCCAGTTGCGGTGATGGGGGAGGACGCCGACGTGGAGCATGTCGGGGTTGGTCAGGATCAGGCTCGAGCGGCGGCGGATCGCCGGCCGCTCCTCGCGCGGCGTGTCGCCGTCGTAGATCGCCGGCCCGAGACCCCCCGGCGCGATCGCGGCGAGCCTGCGGGCCTGATCCTGGGCGAGGGCCTTGGTCGGGTAGAGGTAGAGCGCCCGCGTCGCCGGATCGCGCGCGAGAGCGTCGAGGACCGGCAGGTTGAACGCGAGCGACTTGCCCGAGGCGGTGCCGCTGGTGACGATCACGTTCGCCGTCTCGCTCGCCCGCAGCGCCTCGAGCTGGTGCGCGTAGAGCGTCGTGATCCCGATCCGTTCCAGCGCCGCCCTCAGCTCGGGGTGGAGTTGGTCCGGCAAGGGCGCCGCGCTCGACTCCTGCGCGCGCTCGGCGCTCTCGGCGACGAGCCGGCCGTCGGCCCGTCCGGGATCGATCGCCGCCCGCCAGGCCTCGTCGATCGCCGAGCTCCACGGTGGCGCGGCTGCGGTCTCGGAGCTCACGGCTCCAAGTTAGGGCAGTGGAACGGGAGGCGGATGGTTCCGCGCCGATCGTCGGGCCCTGACCAGAAGGTTGACCTCACCGGTGCGATGGCGATGAGACCAACGAACGGGGCGACATGGGACCGGAACGTGAACCTCGCCACCCCGATGGCGCCGAGATCAACGAAAGGGGCAGGTTGCCGGGGGACGACGGACGGCGGCCATGAGGGGCGGGCGGAGCAAGGAGCGGTCCGCCGGGGCCAGCCAAGCGGGCGGGGGGAGCCCGGGGGGGCTCCGCCGGAGACACCTCCGGATCCGTGCTGAGACGCGGATCTCGTCGAGCGCCTCGACGTCGTGGAGGCGGTGGATCTGGGCGCCCCGGGCGGCGGCGAGCGCCGCGGCGGCGATCGTCCCGCTCCCGCGCTCCTCCGCCGCAAGGCGGTCCTCCCACGAGCCGGCGAGGAGCGCGCCGATGAAGTCCTTGCGGGAGAGCGACACGTACAGCGGCCGACCGAGCCCGTGCAGCTCGTCGAGCCGGCGCAGGACCTCGACGTCGTCGGCGACGGAGAGGTCGAAGTCGAGGCCGGGGTCGAGGGCGATGGCCTCCTCCGCCACCCCGAGCCTCACCGCCCGCTCGATCCGCTCGCTGAAGAACTCCTTGAGCCGGTCGATGACGTCGTCGTAGCGGGGTGGTGGCCGCTCGACCCGCGGCGGCCCCTCGATGTGCATCAGCACGTAGCCGCAGCCAGCCCCGGCGACCACCTCGAGCATCGGGTCGGCCCCGCCGCCGATGTCGTTCACCGCGACGGCGCCGACCGCGAGCGCGGCGGCGGCGGCCTCCGGGGCGAAGGTGTCGGCGCTGACCGGGACGCCGGCACGCTCGGCGAGGCCGGCGACGGCGGGGATCAGCCGCTCGATCTCCTCGCCGGCGGCGACCGGGGGGCCCGAACGGGCCGCGACGGCGCCGACGTCGAGCATCTCGAAGCCGGCCTCGGCCAGGGCGACGCCGTCGCCCACCGCGCGCTCCGGGGTGCCGCTGCGGGCGCCCGGGTGCATCGAGTCGATGGTGACGTTGACGATCCCGACGCCGATCGGGCGGTCGAGCTCCAGGGTGCGGTCGGCGAGGCGCCAGGCGGCCATCTCAGCCATCGCCCTCAGGCGGGACGCAGCGCGGGTCGGACCTCGCAGCGGACCCTCCCGGCCTCCTCCGGGTCGCCGCCGAACCCACGCGGCATCACGGCCGCATCCACCGGCTCGTCGCCCTGACGCAGCGTCATCCGCCCCCCGTCCCCGGAGACCACTCGAGCGCCTGGCCCGTGAACGGATCGGTCAGCACGGCCCCACTATCTCAGCCTCGCCACGCCGACCGCCCCCGACCCGTCCCGGCCCGTCGGCGAGCGACGGCCTGCGACCGATTGGTGGCCGTCGCTCGTCGCTCGCCCAGCGGAGTAGGGCTAGGCTGCGACGGCCCGTGGCCCTGCGCTGCCTCTACACCGACCTCGACGGCACCCTGCTCGGCCGCTTCGGATCGCTGTTCGCCGACGCCGACGGCAACTTCTCGCGCAGCCAGGCGCTGATGCTCGAGGCCTGCCACCGCGCCGGCGTCGAGGTCGTCGTCATGTCGGGCCGGCGCGAGGCCCAGGTCCTCTCCGACTCGCGGCTGATGGGCCAGAGCTCCTACATCTACGAGGCCGGCTGCGCGATGGTGATCGACCGCGAGCGCACCTTTCTGACCGGCGGCGGATGGGTCCCCGACGAGCGCGGCAACCCGGCCGACCGGATCATCGCCTCCGGCATCCCCGAGCTGCTCTTCGAGCATTTCGCGGGGCGACTCGAGTGGCACGCGCCCTGGCACGAGGGCCGGGTGCTGTCGCTGCTCTTCCGCGGCGAGGTCGACGTCGCCAACGAGCTGATCGACGCCCACCCCGGCGGCGGCGAGCTCCGCTTCCTCGACAACGGCGCGATCAGCCGGCCGGTGGAGGGGATCGACGTCGCCCACGCCTACCACCTCGTCCCCGGCGGCGCCAGCAAGGGCCACGCGGTCGCCGCCCACATGCGCACCCGCGGCTACGGGCGCGAGGAGTGCATCGCCGCCGGCGACTCGATCGAGGATCTCGGCGCCGCCGAGCACGTCGGCCGCTTCTTCTGCGTCGCCAACGGCTACGAGCGCGACGAGCCGCTGCGGATCGCGCTCGGCGCGTTCGACAACGTCACCGTCACCGAGGGCCGGATGGGCGACGGGGTCTACGAGGCCGTGGTGAGCACGCTGGCGCGGCGCTGAGCGCCGGCGGCGGCCGGCCGCGACGCGACCGCCGCCGGCTCGAAGCCGTGCGGTCGGGGGCGGTGGTGAATACGCAGTCCCCGTACCGGAGGCGCACCGATGCCCGCCGTCGTCCCGGCGACTAGCTTGGTCCCTTCGTCTCGTAGCCGGGAGGCAGCATGGGAAAGCCCGCGTCGATCGTCGTCGCCCTCGCCGTCCTGATCGCGCTGATCGCGGCGCCGTCCGCCCTCGCCGCACCGCCGAGCGAGATCTTCTCGGGCGACATCGACTGCGCCCAGGTGACCGCCGACGGCAACGTGGCCGGAGCGACCGGGCAGACCTGGTGCGGCTCGATCCGCGCCTCCGACAACATCACGGCGACGCTGGCGGCCCCCGGTCTGCCGACCCAGGCCACCGGCAGCGATCCGCCCGTCCGCAGCACGACCGAGACGTTCGACGGGGTCCCGCTCGACGTCAACTTCGCGCTTCCGGACGACGGGTCGAACGCCCCTTACCCGGTGGTCGGCATCTACCACGGCTACGGCGGCTCGAAGTGGTCCTTCGCGTCGATGCAGCACTGGCTCGACCAGGGCTACGCCACCTACACGCTGAGCCAGCGCGGCTTCGGCGAGTCCTGCGGCAGCCAGGCCGCCCGCGATGCCGACCCGACCGGATGCGCGGAGGGCTACCTCCACCTGATGGACTTCCGCTACGAGGTCCGCGACACGCAACTGCTGCTCGGCGAGCTGGTCGACGAGGGCCTCGTCGATGCGGGCGGGATCGCCGCCACCGGCAACTCCTACGGCGGCGGGATCTCGCTCGAGCTGGCGGCGCTCGAGGACCGCGTCATGCTCCCCGACGGCAGCCTCGTGCCGTGGGAGAGCCCGGACGGGACGCCGATGAGCCTCGCGGTCGCGATGCCGAACCACACCTGGAGCGAGATCGCCTACGCGCTCTTCCCGAACGGCAGCAACCTCGACTACGTCGAGGACGCCGGCTACCGGGGCCGGTTCGGCGTCATGAAGGAGTCCTACGTGCAGGGCCTCTCGACCTCGGGCTTCAAGGCGCCGCAGGGATCCGACCCGGGCGCCGACATCGACGGCTGGAAGGCGCGGATGGATGCCGGCGAGCCCTACGACGACGACCCGGCGGTGGGGGACATGATCGAGGAGATGAACAGCTTCCACTCCGCCTACGGCGCACCCCACGACGAGGCGCCGGCGCCGCTTCTGATCAGCTCCGGGTTCACCGACGACCTGTTCCCGGTCAACGAGGCGACCCGCTTCTACAACCGCACCCGGGCCGAGCACCCCGACAGCCCGCTGGCGCTGTTCCTCGGCTCGTTCGGCCATGCGCGTGGCCAGAACCAGGCCAACGTGCTCGACGAGCGCAGCGATCTCCAGGACGAGTGGCTCGCCCACTACCTGAACGGGACGGGCCCCGCGCCGCCGTCGAACGTCACCGCCTACACGCAGACCTGCCCGGAAGGGACCGACGGCGTCGGCCCCTACACGGCCCCCGACTGGGCCTCGATCGCCCCGGGCGAGATCCGCACGGTCGACGGCGGCGGCCCGCTGACGATCGCCCCCGACGGCGGCGACACCGCCGTCGGCGCCGCGTGGCAGCCGTTCCTGTGGCACGCCACCGCCTGCACGACGACGCCCGGTGCGAGAGAGCCCGGCACCGCGAACTACGAGCTGCCGCCCGCTCCGGCCGGCGGCTACACGGTGATGGGCGCGGCGACGGTGATCGCCAGGGTGACGCTGCCGGAGGGCGACGACACCTCCGCGGTCGCCGCCCGACTCGTCGACGTCTCACCCGACGGGATGACCAAGACCCTGATCGAGCGCGGCCTCTGGCGCCCCGAGAGCGGCGGCCATCAGGTCTTCCAGCTCTTTGCGAACGGCTGGAAGGTCGAGCAGGGCCACGTCCTCCGCCTCGAGCTGCTGCCGCGCGATGCCGCGGAGAAGACGCCGGGCGGCTTCCTGATCAACTACGGCCGGCCCTCCAACGACCAGCGGCCGGTGACGATCGACGACGTCGACCTCCGGGTGCCGGTGCTCGAGTCGCCCGGCTCGCTCGGCGGCCTCGTCACCGATCCCGCCCCGAAGGTGCTCCCCGAGCGTCCCGGCGTCGAGCTCGCCCGCGGCTACGAGGCGATCGGCGCGGTCGCGATCGGCGGACGCCAGGACCTCGCGCGCGGCCCGACGGTCAAGGGCGGGAGCCTGAGGACCGCGATGAGCTGCGACGGGACCGCCTACTACAGCTGCGACGTGACCAAGCTCGTCCTCGAGGGCGCTCCGAAGAGCGGCGGGAGGAAGGCCGGGCGGGGCGCCGTCCTCGCCAGGCAGAAGGGGATCGACGTCGCCGCCGGCGACGAGCGGCGGCTGAAGCTGCGGCTGACGAGGAAGGGCCGGGAGCTCTTCGGTGGCAGGAAGATCGTCAAGCGAAAGCGAGACGGGACGAAGACCGTGAAGACCGTCAAGGGCCTCAGACGGCTTCGTACCGAGGTCATCATCAATGGCGAGTCGGCCGGCTTCACCGTGACCAGGCGGGTCGGAAAGGTCAGGTAGGCCCGCCGCCCGGGCCGGCGGCGGACCCGCCGCAACCGGCGCCCGGCGGGCAACCCTGTACTAGGCTCTCCGACGCTCAGGCCGGAGCCTGGCGGGAACGACCACACCCCGAAGGGGAGATGCCATGCGAAAGCTCATCCTGCTGCCGTTGACCGCCGTCGCGTTGGTCGCGGCGCCGCCGGCGCTCGCCGCCCCGCTCGCCACCGACGTCTTCGACGGGGATCTGGCCTGCGCCGAGGTGACCGCCGACGGCAACGTCGCCGGCGCCACCGGCCAGACCTGGTGCGGGTCGATCCGGGCGTCCGATGACATCACCGCGACCCTGTCGGCGCCCGGGCTGCCGACCCAGCCGACCGGCTCCGACCCGGCGGTGCGCAGCACGACCAAGACCTTCGACGGCGTCCCGCTCGACGTCAACGTCGCCTTCCCGGACACCGGCAGCCCTCCCTATCCGGTGGTCGGCATGTACCACGGCTACGGCGGCTCGAAGTCGAGCTTCAAGTCGATGCAGCGCTGGCTCGGCCAGGGCTACGCCACCTACTCGCTGAGCCAGCGCGGCTTCGGCGAGTCCTGCGGCAGCCAGCCCGCCCGCGATGCCGACCCGGCCGGATGCGCGAAGGGCTACGTGCGCCTGATGGACGTCCGCTACGAGGTCCGCGACTCCCAGCTCCTGCTCGGCGAGCTCGTCGACGAGGGCCTGATCGAGCCGGACCGGATCGCCGCCACCGGCGGCTCCTACGGCGGCGGCATGTCGCTCGGGCTGGCGGCGCTGAAGGACCGGATGATGCAGACGGACGGGGCGCTCGTTCCCTGGACGAGCCCGGAGGGGACGCCGATGAGCCTCGCGGTGGCGACGCCGAACGTCCCCTGGAGCGAGCTCACCTACGCGCTGACCCCGAACGGCAGCAACCTCGACTACATCGAGGACGCCGGCTACTGGGGCAAGGTCGGGGTGATGAAGGAGTCCTACGTGCAGGGGCTCTCGACCCAGGGCTTCAAGGCGCCGGCGGGATCCGACCCGGAGGCCGACATCAACGGCTGGAAGGCGCGGCTGGACGAGGGCGAGCCCTACGACGGCGATCCCGAGGTCGAGGCGATGCTCGACGAGATCAACACCTTCCACTCTGCCTACGGCGTACCGGATGACGAGGCGCCGGCGCCGCTTCTGATCAGCTCCGGCTTCACCGACGACCTCTTCCCGGTGAACGAGGCGACCCGCTTCTACAACCGGACCCGGGCCGAGCACCCCGACAGCCCGATCGGCCTGTTCTTCGGCTCCTTCGGGCACCCGCGCGGGCAGAGCCAGGCGAACGTCCTGCAGGCGCAGAACGCTCTCGAGGAGGAGTGGGTGGCCCACTACCTGAAGGGAACGGGTCCCGAGCCCGCCTCGAACGTGACGAC
>CAZTGN010000150.1:0-7019 GCA_964613275.1 uncultured Conexibacter sp.
TCGCCACCGCGGCGCCGCGGCCGGCGCCGACGCTGCCGCGCCCGGGGACTCCGTGCCGGGCGGCCTCGCAAGCCGCATGGCCGGCATCGGCATCGGGCCGGACGGGCGGACGGCGGCCCGGCTCGGCGTTGAGGTCGTAGATGACGGCGGCGGGGACGAGCGGGACCCGGCCGGCCGGAGTCGGGTAGCCGCGTTCGTGCTCCTCGCACCAGCGGACGACGCCGTCGGCCGCGGCGAGGCCGTGGGCGCTGCCGCCGGTGAACAGGACCGCGGTCGCCTCCTGCGGGTTGGCGAGCGGGTCGATCACGTCTGTCTCCCGGGTCCCCGGCCCGCCGCCGCGGACGTCCACCGCGGCCCTGGTTCCCGCCGGCGGCAGGATCACCGTGCAGCCGGTCGGGGCGTCCGGCGCGGTCCAGTGGCCGACCGCGAACCCATCCGGAGGCGGATGGGGGTCCCCGCTCATCGCCGCCTCCTCTTCGGTCGCCGCCGACGGCGCAGCCGCACCTGACAGCCAGGGCAGAAGTACGTCGAGCGGCCGCCGACGACGATCCGGTTGATCCGCCCGCCGCAGCGTGGACACTGCTCCCCCGCCCGGGTGTGGACGAGGAACTCGTCCTGCATCGAGCCCTCCTCGCCGCGCGAGTCGCGGTAGTCGTCGATCGAGGCGCCGCCGTTGCGAAGCCCCTCCTCGAGCGCCGCGACGATCCCCTCCCGCAGCGCCTCCCGGTGCTCGGGCCGCATCGAGCCCGCCGGCGAGAGCGGGTGGAGCTCGGCCCGATACAGCGCCTCGTCCGCGTAGATGTTCCCGACCCCGGCGATCCCCTTCTGGTCGAGCAGGAACGACTTCAGCGGCACGGTCCGGCCCTCGGCGATCCGCCCGATCAGCTCCGCGGTCAGCTCGCCGCCCAGTGGCTCGACGCCGACCCGGCGCTCCAGGTAGGGCTCGAGCCCGCCGGGACCGAGCAGCGAAGCGTGGCCGAAGCGGCGCGGATCGGTGAACCGGAGCATGCGCCCGTCGTCGAGCTCGAGCTCGGCTCGCAGGTAGGCGGGCTCGGTCGGCGCCGGGTAGAGGCGGTCCATCCCGAGGCGCCTGCTCGCACCCCGCGGCTCGGCAAGCAGCAGGTTTCCGGTCATCCGCAGGTGCATGAGCAGGGTCGAGCCGTCGTCGAGACCGAGCAGCAGGTACTTGCCGCGGCGGCCGACGGCGACGATCTCGCGCCCGGCCAGCGCCCGGGCGATCGGCCCGGGATCGAGAGGACGGGTCCAGCGCTCGTCGAGGATCCGCGCGGCGACGATCCTCCGCCCGACGACCTCGGGCTCGATCTGGCGGCGGATCGTCTCGACCTCGGGCAGCTCCGGCACGGGTGCAAGGTTAGGCACCCCGCCCCACCCCGCCCCCGACGTGGGGCATTCTGAGCCCCCTATGTGGCCGCGAGATGCCCCACCTGCGAGAGAGGGTCAGGACTTCGCGCGGGGGTGGGCCTCGAAGTAGACCTCCTTGATCCGGTCGGCGGAGAGGTGGGTGTAGATCTGGGTCGTCGCGACGTCGGCGTGGCCGAGCATCTCCTGGACCGAGCGGAGATCGCAGCCGCCGGAGAGCAGGTGCGTGGCGAAGCTGTGGCGCAGCGTGTGCGGGCTCATCCGGTCGGCGAGGCCGACGTCGGCGGCGCGGCCCTGGATCACCTTGTAGAGACCCTGGCGGGTGAGCGGGCCGCCGCGCTGGTTGAGGAAGAGGGCGCGGACGTCGGCTCCGGCGGCGAGCTCGGGGCGGCCGGAGCGCAGGTAGCGCCGTACGGCGGCGACGGCCTCGCGGCCGACCGGCACTATCCGCTCCTTCGAGCCCTTGCCGTAGGCACGGAGAAAGGCGCGCTCGAGGTCGATCGAGCCGGTCTCGAGCCCGACCGTCTCCGAGGCGCGCAGCCCGCACCCGTACATCACCTCGAGGATCGCGCGGTCGCGGAGGTCGGCGGGGTCGGCGCCCGAGACCGAGTCGATCAGCCGCTTCACCTCCGCGTAGCCGAGCACCTTCGGCAGCGTCCGCCCCTTCCGCGGCGGCCGGACGTCGGCGGTCGGGTCGGCGTCGATCAGCTCGGCTCGCCGCAGGTGCCGGTAGAAGGAGCGCAGGCAGGCCGTCTTCCGGTTCAGGGTCGCCGCGCCGCAGGCGGGCCGCTCGTCGTCGCCGGTGGCGAGCCCGGCGAGGAACTCGCCGACGTCGGCGCCGCCGGCCTCGGTGGCGGGGACGCCGCGTTCGGCCAGGAACGTGCCGTACTGGAGCAGGTCGGTGCGGTAGGCGGTCAGCGTGTTCCGCGACAGGCCGCGCTCGAACTCGAGGTAGGCGAGGAAGTCGAGGAGCAGCACCTCGAAGCGGGAATCGGGAGCTTGCACCTCGGCGGTGGCGACGGCGGCGGGCACAGCACGATGTTTCCGGCCGCCCCACGGTCCCCTGCCGGTGCAACCCGGCACCCGCCCCGAGGGAAGTCCGAGTGAGCTCTCTCAACCCGTGAGAAGACCTCGGCCTCAGCGGAGTGGCCCCCGCGCGCGGGCGCACGGTCGGCGGCAAGCGCAGCGGCTGGAATGCTGGTGCGGCCGCTCAGCGGGCCGCGGCGAGAGCGCTGCCGGCGGCGAGCGGGGCGGCGAAGAAGAGGCGGTCGTCGTCGAGGTCGCGCCCCATCGTCCGCCGCGGCAGGCCCGACTCGGCGTAGCCGGGCAGGTCGGCGTCGGCCGTGGTGAGCCGGTGCCGATCGGCCGCCGCCGCGGCGACGATCGGGTCGGGGTCGCCGGCGGCGAGCGGCCAGAGCTCGTCGAGCGCCTCCGGCAGCGGCACCTCGACGGCTCCGAGCAGCAGGTCGAGGACCGAGCGCGTGTGATGGCTGAGGCCGAGATGGCGCGGGCGGGGATCGCCAGAGGACATCCGCGGCGAGACCAGCGTCGGCAGGCCGAGCGCGAGCGCCGCGTGAGCGCCGTCGAGCGCCGCCATGCCGCCGTGCCCGTACCGCGTCGCCGAGCCGAGGATACCGGGGCCGGGGCCGACGACGATCGCCTCCCAGCCCTCCGCATCGGCGACCGCATGGAGGGCGCCGAGGAGCGTGATCGCCTCGCGCTCGCCGCCGTAGGACGGCGAGGCGGTGACCGCGCCGACGAGGTGTCCGCGCCGGCGCAGCTCGCGAACGTCGGCCGACAGCCCGCCCGGCAGCCCGCCGCCGCCGGCCTGGATGAAGCCGACCGCGCCCGCACCCGACCGGCTCGCCGCCCAGACGGCGGGAGCCAGGTGGCCGTGCAGGGGCAGGACGAGGACCGGCGGGCGCCGGGCGGGGCGCGGCGCCGCGTCGGCGGGCAGCTCGACGGGATCGACCGGATGCTGGAGCGAGCTGTAGTTCAGCTTCATGACGTGGATCCCGGGCGGCGTCCCGCCGCCGTCGAGCCCGCGGGTCAGGTTGACGTGGACGATGTCGAAGCCGCCGGAGCCGAGGCCGAGGTCGAGCGCGGCGGTGTTGACGACGACGTCGTCGCCGACCGCGACCGGGCCGACCATCGACTCGTCGGCCCAGGCACGGCGGCGCTCGCCGTCGACCTCGACGACGAGGCGCCCGTCCTCGCCCGCCTCGACGACGGCGCCGCGGCGCAGCTTCAGCATCGATCCCGTCCCGCATCGACGACGATCGCGGCGCAGACCTCCAGCATCTGCCTCAGCGCATCGGCGCTCACCGACTCGTCCGGCGTGTGGTTGGCCGCGGTGCCGTTGGCGAGCAGCAGGGCATCGAAGCCGGCGGCGCGGAGCGCGTTCGCGTCGCTGCCGCCGCCGGTGGGGACCTCGACCGGCTCGATCCCGCAGTCCCCCAGCGCCGCCCGCGCGATCGCCAGCGGCTTCGACGACGGCTTGATCCGGTAGCCGCGGAAGTAGGTCTCGACGAGCAGGTCGACGTCGACGCCCGCCTCGCCGGCGGCCCACGAGCAGGCATCGACCATCGCCTGCGCGACCTGCTCGGCGCGGCCGGCGTCGAGCGCCCGCGCCTCCCCCTCGACCCGGCAGCGGCCGGCGACGACGTTCGGCGCGGTGCCGCCGTCGATCAGGCCGATGTTGGCGGTCGTCTCCTCGTCGAGCCGGCCGAGGTCCATCGTCGCGATCGCCGCCGTCGCCGCGGCGATCGCGCTCCGGCCCGCCTCGGGCCTGATCCCGGCGTGCGACTCGACGCCGCGGAAGTCGGCGATCAGCCGCTTGTAGGTCGGCGCGGCGACGATCAGCTCGCCGATCGGCGTCGCGTGGTCGAGGACGAACCCGCAGTCCGACCGCAACGCCTCGACGTCGAGCGCCGCCGCGCCGCGCAACCCCTGCTCCTCGGCGACGGTGAAGACGAGCTCGATCCCGACCGGCGCCGGATCGGCGACGAGCAGCTCCGCGAGCTCCATCACGACCGCGACGGCGGCCTTGTTGTCGGCGCCGAGGATCGTCGGCCCGGCCGAGCGGAAGGTCCCGTCGTCGTCGACGACGACGATCGGCTCCTCGTGCGGCACCGTGTCGACGTGGGCGAAGAACGCGATCCAGCCATCGCCCCGAGGCTGCGATTGCGTCCCCCCGGGGGACGTTCGCGCTACCTCGGCGGGAGGGATCCGGGCGATCAGGTTCCCGGCGCCGGCGCGGGCCGGGCCGGCGGCGTCGTCCTCGTCGCAGTCGATCCCGAGCCCGGCGAGCTCCGCCGCCAGCAGATCGACCATCGCCCGCTCCTCGCCGGTGGCGCTCGCCGTCTCGCAGTAGCGGACGAACCTCTCCAGCAGCCGCTCCTCGCTCACGGACGGAAGGCTATGGGCTCGGCGCCCGCCCCGCCCCGCCCGCGCGCGACGATTCGCCCCACCCGTCCGGGCGCGGCGCGTCGCTCGCCGCGCCGCCGCGCCGCAGCAGCCGTCGGGCGGCCTACGCGGTGTGGCGGATCTCGATTCCGCCGCCGTCGGCGGCAGCCTCGTCGGGCTCCCGCTCGCCCGCACGTCGGCTCGCGGCGCCGACGAACTCCTGAAACAGCGGCTCCGGGCGCGTCGGGCGGGAGTTGAACTCGGGGTGGAACTGGGAGGCGACGAAGAACGGGTGATCGGGGATCTCGATGATCTCGACGAGCCGCTCGTCCGGCGAGGTGCCGCTCATCACCAGGCCCTCGTCCTCGAGCCGCCGACGCAGCATGTTGTTGACCTCGTAGCGGTGGCGGTGGCGCTTGTAGATGACGCCCTCGCCGGCGAAGATCTCGCGGGCTCTCGTACCCTCGTGGAGCTTGACCGGGTCGGCGCCGAGCCGCATCGTCCCCCCGAGGTCGGTGACCTCCTTCTGCTCGGGCAGCAGGTCCACCACCGGATAGGGCGTCTCGGGATCGAACTCGGCCGAGTTGGCGCCGTCCATGCCGCAGACGTGGCGGGCGTAGTCGACGACCGCCATCTGCATCCCGAGGCAGATGCCGAGAAACGGCACCCCGCTCTCGCGCGCGAAGCGGGAGGCGGCCACCTTGCCCTCGATCCCGCGCTCGCCGAACCCGCCCGGGATCAGGATCCCGTCGGCCGCGGCCAGGTCGGCGACATCGAGGTTCTCGCTGCTGACGAGGTCGACCTCGACGTTGACGCCGTGGTGCCACCCCCCGTGCTTGAGCGCCTCGATGACCGACTTGTAGGCGTCCTCGAGCTGCACGTACTTGCCGACGAGCGCGATCCGGACCGTGCCTTCGGCGGCGTCGGCGCGCCGGCAGAACTCCTCCCAGTCGGCGAGGTCGGGGGGCGGCGCCTCGATCCCGAAGTGGTCGAGGATCAGGTCGTCGAGGCCCTCGGCCCGGAACGCGAGCGGCACCTTGTAGGTGTTGTCGACGTCGCGGGCCGAGATCACCGCCTCCTCGGGCAGCGAGCCGAACAGCGCGATCTTGCGACGGATCTCGCGGTCGAGGCCGGACTCCGAGCGGCAGAGGACGGCGTGCGGCTGGATCCCGATCCGGCGCAGCTCGTTGACCGAGTGCTGGGTCGGCTTCGTCTTCAGCTCGCCGGCGTGACCGACGTAGGGGACCAGCGTGAGGTGCAGGAACATCGCCCGCTTCGGGCCGAGGTCGGTGAAGAGCTGGCGGATCGCCTCGAGGAAGGGCAGCGACTCGATGTCGCCGACGGTGCCGCCGATCTCGGTGATCACGAAGTCCACCGACTGCGCCTCGGCGACGATCAGGATCTTCTGCTTGATCTCGTCGGTGATGTGCGGGATCACCTGCACGGTGCCGCCGAGGTAGTCGCCGCGGCGCTCGCGGGCGATCACGGTGTTGTAGACCGACCCCGCCGAGACGCTCGAGGCGCGCGAGGTGTTGTGGTCGGTGAAGCGCTCGTAGTGGCCGAGGTCGAGGTCGGTCTCCGCGCCGTCCTCGGTGACGAACACCTCGCCGTGCTGGAACGGGCTCATCGTCCCCGGGTCGACGTTGATGTAGGGGTCGAACTTCTGCAGCTGGACCCGGAAGCCGCGGGCGACGAGGAGCCGGCCGATAGAGGCCGAGGCGATGCCCTTGCCGAGGGCCGAGACGACGCCCCCGGTGACGAAGAGGAAGCGGGTCTCCCCTGCTGGCATCCGAACGCTCAAACCGGGAGCCGAGTCTAGTGGGCGCGGGGACGGAAGCCGGACCGGCGCCGGCCCCCGCCGCCGCGAGATCCGCGTTTTGCGGAGCCGGTGCACGGGTTAGTGTGGGTGGCCGTGAGCGACGACGACAGCCCGCCTGCCACGACGCCGCTGAGCGGCGGCTGCGGCTGCGGCGCCGTCCGCTGGCAGCTCTCGGAGCCGCCGATCGGCTGCGCCTACTGCCACTGCAGGCGCTGTCAGCGCCGCACCGGAACCTCGGTCTCGATGAGCGCCCTGGCGCGCGCCGACACGTTCACGCTCACCGCCGGCGAGGGCTCGATCCGCGCCTGGCGGCCGGAGACCGGCTGGCACAAGCACTTCTGCGGCGAATGCGGCTCGGCCCTGTTCACGACCAATCCCGAGGACGACTCGCTGATCGGGATGCGGATGGGCGGCT
>CAZTGN010000151.1:0-6863 GCA_964613275.1 uncultured Conexibacter sp.
GCAGTTCACCTCGATCGGGCGCAAGGACTCGCTCGCGAACGCGGTCGCGACCGGGGAGCTGGTCGTCAACCTCGCGCCCGAGCACCTGTTCGAGGAGGTGAACGCGAGCGCGACCGACTTCCCGCCCGGCTGCGACGAGTTCGCGGCGGTCGGCCTCGAGCGCGAGCCCGGCGTCGTCGTGGCCCCGCCCCGGGTCGCCGGCTCGCCGGTCGCGATCGAGTGCGTCCTCCATGACACCAAGGACCTCGGCACCTCCGTCATCGTCTTCGGGCGCGTCGTCCTGCTCAGCGTCGCCGCCGACGCGGTCGTCGACGGCTACCCCGCGATCGAGCGGCTGCGGCCGCTGGCGCGCCTCGGACGCCGCCAGTGGAGCACGATCGGCGAGGTCAGGGAGATCGGTCGGATCGGGTACGAGGACTGGAAGGATCGTCCCGACCGCTGAGCGGCCGGGACGATCTAGCGGCCGAAGAGCCGTCCGAGCAGGCTCCCGCCCGCGCCGCCACCGGGGCCGCCGACGCCCCCGATGCCGCGGTTGATCGCGTGCGCGCGCTCGGGCAGCTCCGCGGCGGTGATCGCGAGGGTCACCCCGCGCTCGAAGGTCCGGGCGACCTCGGGGGCGTCGACGAAGCGCAGCGTCCCCTCGGCGTCGACGATCTCGAAGCCGTCGAGGATGTGCTCGGCGTAGTTGTCCTCGACCCGCCGCACCTCACCGACCTCGACGCCCTCGCTGTCGTAGACCGGGGTGCCGCGCTGGACCGCCGTGTAGTGGATCGGGCTGCCGTGGTCCGCGCTCACCGGGCAGAGGATACGGGCCGTCCGCTGCGGGCCCCTCAGCCGAGGCCGGCGGCGAAGCGGGCGATCTCGCGAGACAGGCGCCCTCCCTGCCAGGCGAGCGGGCTCTCCCCCTCCTCCTCGCCGATCAGGGTCGCCCGGGGAAGCGCCTCCGCCCACGCGACCGCGACCGCGTGGGGATGGCCGGGGTCGGCCTCGTCGCCGCTGGCGACGACGAGAGCGGGCAGCTGCAGCGACTCGAGCTCGGCAAGGCCGTCGAAGGGGACCGAGCGCGGCACCTCGCGGAGTGCCTGCGCGACGGCTCCGAGGTCGCGGTGGCGGGCCAGCCTCTCGCGCGCGATGCGGACGAGGGTGTCGTGCCAGGCCGGATCGACCCCCGCCTCGTAGGCGGCGATGAACCCGTCGATCCCGCCCTCCTCGAGGCCGGCCGCGAGCCGGCTCCAGCCCTGGAGCGTCTCATCGGTCAGCGGCACGCCGACGCTCGCCGGCCCGATCAGCACGACTCCGGCCCAGCGCGACGGGTCGCGCAGGGCCAGGTTGGCGATCGTGTGCGCTCCCATCGAGGCGCCGGCCAGGACCGGCCGCTCGAGCCGGGCCGCCGCGACGACGGCGTCGAGGTCGTCGGCCAGTTGCTCGTACCCGTAGCTCCCGACCGCTCCGGCGTCGCTCTCCCCGTGTCCGCGGGCGTCGTAGCGGACGATCTCGCGCCCGGCGCGGGCGAGCGCCCGCGAGCCGTGCACGACGAGGTCGCGGTGGGCGGTGAGGCCGTGCGCGAGGACGACCGCCGGCCCCGCCCCCTCGCGCTCTCCGCGCAGGACGACGCCGGCGCTCGATACCTCGAACGCGGTTGCGGTCAAGCCGCCGCGCGGGCGCGCGCGATGCCCCTGCGCTGCGGGGCCGCCATCAGCCCTCCGGCCGTGCCGACTCGATCACCACCGTCTGCGTGGGCGGGCCGTCGGCTCCCGGCGTGCCGAGCGCGTCGATCGCATCGAGGGTGTCCATCCCCGCCGTCACCTCGCCGACGAGGGCGTAGTCGGGCGGCAGGCCCGCGTCGGCGCCGGTGACCACGTAGAACTGGCTGCCGGAGCGGCCCGGGGGCTCGACCTCGCTCTTCGCCATCGCGACGATCCCGCGCGTGTAGGAGAGGTCGGCCGGCGGCTTCTCGTCGACGTGGTAGCCCGGCCCGCCGGTCCCCGCCCGCTCCGGGTCGGCTCCGAGCGGATCGCCGCCCTGGATCACGAAGCCCGGCACGACGCGGTGGAAGACGGTGTCGTCGAAGAAGCCGCTCTCGGCCAGGTACTGGAAGGAGGCGGCGGTCCTCGGCGCGCGATCGTCGAAGCTGACCGTGAAGCTGCCGCAGCTCGTGTCGAAGACGACTCCGGCGGCCGTCGGGGCGTCGTCCTCCGGCCCCGGCAGCGTCGCGCCCTTCTTCGGCGGCGGCGCCTGCACCTCCTCGCACGGTCCGGCGGCGCCCGTCGCCGCGTCGGTCGCGGGTCCGTCGTCGCCGCAGGCCGCCAGCGCGGGTCCGCAGGCGAGCACGAGGGCAACCGCGATGGCCAGCCGGCCGAGCACGCGCGGCAGCCTAGCGGGTTGCGATCATGCCCCCGTGTCCATCTCGCCGCATCGCAACACCCCGAGCGGCCCGGCGCCGACACGCGTGCGGATGGTCGGCCGCGCCCTCAACGCGACCGTGGCTCACGCGCCATGGCTCTGGCCGCTGTTGCGCCGCCCGATGACCTCCTACTTCGACGGCCGCGCGATCGGCTGGGACGAGCGCACCGGGGCGCCGGGGGCCGATCATCTGGCGCCGCTGGCGCTCGCGGTCACGAAGATCGACCGGCGGCCGGAGCGGGCCCTCGACATCGGCACCGGGACGGGGGTCGCGGCCCTGTTCGTGGCTCGCGAGTTCCCGCGGGCGTCCGTTCGCGGCGTCGACGTCTCCGAGGAGATGATCCGCCAGGCCAAGGCCAAGGTCGGCCTCGACCCCGAGGGCCGGGTCGGCTTCCGCGTCGCCGACGCGTCGGCGCTTCCCTACGAGGACGGGCACTTCGACCTCGTGACGCTTCTCAACATGCCGCCGTTCTTCGCCGAGATCGCCCGCGTCCTGCGCCACGGCGGCCACGTGATCGTCGCCGCCAGCTCCGGCGATCGGACGCCGTTCTACACGTCCGACCCGGTCCTGGAGCGGGGCTTCGGACGGCGCGGGATGGTCACGGTCAAGGCGGGTCGGATCGGCCGCGGCTCCTATTTCGTCGCCCGCAAGGGCGAGTGAGCCGGTGAGCCCGGATCCGTCCACCGGCGGCTACTGCCTCCTGGTCAACCCGTCGGCGGGCTCGGGCCGCGCCGCGAAGCGCCTTCCCCCGATCCGCGCCGAGATGGGCCGGCGCGGGATGGAGCACCGGGTCGTGATGACGCAGGGGATCGAGCACGGCTGCGAGGAGGCGACCGCGGCCGCGGAGCGTGGCGAGGTACCTGTCGTCGTCAGCGGCGACGGGCTGATCGGGAAGGTGGGCGGCGTGCTCGCCGGCACGGGCGCGCCGCTCGGGGTGATTCCCGGCGGTCGCGGGAACGACCTCGCCCGCGTGGTCGGCATCCCCACCGATCCGGCCGCGGCCGTGGCTGTGCTCGCGGCCGGCAACCGGCGATCGATCGACGTCGGCGAGGCGAACGGCGAGCGCTTCCTCTGCATCGCGAGCTGCGGCTTCGACTCCGACGCCAACCGGATCGCGAACGAGACGAGCCTGATCAGCGGCGCTCCGGTCTACGCGTACGCGGCGATCAAGGCGCTCTGGCAGTGGCGGCCTGCCCGGTTCACCGTCACCGTCGACGGCGTCGAGACCGCCGTCAGCGGGTACTCGGTCGCCGTCGCCAACTCGCAGGCCTACGGGGGCGGGATGCTCATCGCCCCGGCGGCCCGGCTCGACGACGGGCTGCTCGACGTCGTGATCACCGCAGACGCGTCGAAGTGGCGCTTTCTGACCGGCCTGCCGCGGATCTTCAAGGGCACCCACGTCGAGCGTGACGAGGTCACGACGCTGCGGGGGAGCACCGTCGAGGTCGCCGCCGATCGCCCCTTCGTCGTCTACGCCGACGGCGACCCGCTGACGGAGCTTCCGATGCGGGTGAGCACGCTCGCGGGGGCGCTCGAGCTGATCGCCCCCGCTCCCGGGGCGGCGTGAGACGCGGCCGGGGCAGCCGCCGCTTCGCGGCGAAGGTCGCGGCGGCGCGGGCCGTCGGCGCCCTCAGCCGTCGCAGCGGCCGCGGCGGCGGAACCACGCTGCCCGGTCGCCTCCTGCTGCGAGTCGCGCCGGACGCGGTCGGTCGCCTCGCGGCGCGGCTCGGCGGCCCGCGGACGGTGATCAGCGCCACGAACGGCAAGACCACCACCGCCGGGATGCTCGCCACCGTGCTGCATGCGGCCGGGCGCCACCCGGTTCACAACCGCGCCGGATCGAACATGGCGTGGGGCATCGCCACCGCGCTGCTCGAGGGGGAAGGCGAGGAAGGGCTCTTCGAGGTCGACGAGGCGTGGCTTCCGCGCGTCGTCGACGAGCTCTCCCCCACGCTGCTCGTCCTCGGCAACCTCTTCCGCGACCAGCTCGACCGCTACGGCGAGCTCGAGCGCCTCGCCGACGAATGGGCGGAGACGATCGCCGCCCGCGAGGGCCGGACCGGCCTCGTCCTGAACGCCGACGACCCGCTGATCGCCGACCTCGGCCGCGATCGCGAGCTGCGCCGCCGCGACGGCGTCACGTTCTTCGGGATCGAGGATCCCGATCAGGCGGTCGCCGAGCTTCAGCACGCGTTCGACGCCAAGCACTGCCGCCGCTGCGGCACCCCCTACCGCTACGAGCGCGCCTTCGTCGGGCACCTCGGCCACTACCTGTGCCCCGGATGCGGCGCCGACCGGCCGATCCCCGACGTGTGCGCGACCGCGATCGAGCTGCGCGGCATCGAGGGCTCCGCCTTCACGCTCCGCACGCCGCGCGGCGAGCTCGCGATCGAGCTCCCCCTCCCCGGCCTCTACAACGTCTACAACGCCCTCGCCGCGGCCGCTGCCGCCGAGCGGCTCGAGGTGCCGGGCGAGCTGATCCGCGCCGGCCTCGGCTCGGTCCGGGCCGCGTTCGGACGGGTCGAGACGATCGCCGTCGGCGAGCGGGCCCTCTCGATCCTGCTGGTCAAGAACCCGGCCGGGGCGAACGAGGTCCTGCGGACGCTCCGGCTCGAAGCCGAGCGCGGCGACGCCGGGCTCGACCTCTGGATCGCGCTCAACGACGGGATCGCCGACGGTCGCGACGTCTCCTGGGTCTGGGACGCCGACTTCGAGCTCCTCGCCGGTCGGGTCCGGCGTGTCCACTGCGCCGGGACGCGCGCCGCCGAGATCGCCCTGCGCCTCAAGTACGCCGGCTGGCCGACCGACCGGATCGAGATCGTCGCGAGCGTCGGGGCCTCGCTCGACCGGGCGCTCGCCGCCGCCGGGCACCGCCTCTTCGCGCTGCCCACCTACACGGCGCTGATCGAGCTCCGGACGCTGCTCGCCCGGCGTGGCCTCGCCCCGGAGTTCTGGCGATGATGCCCGGGCTCGACACGCCCGCCGGCGTCGGCGCCGGCGGCGATCCGGTCGCCTGGCATGACGCCGAGAACGGCGGCTTCGCGGCCGACCTCGACCTGTTCGCGAGGCTCGCCGGCGAGCGACCCGGCGGCGTCCTCGACCTCGGTGCCGGCAGCGGTCGCGTCGCGCTGCATCTGGCGGGCGGGGGCCATCCGGTCACCGCGGTCGACCGCGACGCCGAGCTGCTGGCGGCGCTCGAGCGCCGCGCCCGCGGGCGGGGGCTCGATGTCGTCACGGCCTGCGCCGACGCCCGCTCGTTCGAGCTCGGTCGGGGCTTCCCGCTGATCCTCGCCCCGATGCAGCTTCTCCACATCGTCGGCGGCGCCGCCGGCAGGCGGCAGGTCCTCGCCGCGGCCGCACGCCACCTGCGGCCGGCCGGCCGGCTCTGGGCGGTCGTGATCGAGGAGCCGCTGCCGCTCGGCTCCGGGCGTCCCGACCCGATCCCCGACGTCCGCGAGGTCGGGGGGTGGGTCCACTCGAGCCTGCCGGTCGAGGTGACGATCGGGGAGGAGTCGATCACGATGGTCCGGGTGCGCCGCCTCGTGGCCCCCGACGGGACCATGACCGAGAGCCGCCACGAGACCCGCATGGACCGCTTCACGCTCGCCGAGCTCGACCGCGACGCCGACCAGGCCGGCCTCGCGATCGTCGGCTGCGAGCGGCTCCCGCGCACGATCGAGCACGAGGATTCGGTCGCCGTGGCGCTGGAGGCGCGTGATGGCTGAGCTGCGCCTGCTGACCCTCTACCCGGAGCAGATGAACATCTACGCCGACCGCGGCAACGTGATCTTCCTCGAGCGCCGCTGCCGCTGGCGCGGCATCGGCTTCTCAGCCGCGACGGCCGGCATCGGCGAGGGCTTCGACCCCGACGAGCACGACCTGATCTACATCGGCGGCGGCCAGGACCGCGACCAGCGGATCGTCGCGGCCGATCTCGTCGCGACCAAGCGCGACGCGTTCGCGGCCGCGGTCGCCGGGGGCGCCGTCGCGCTCGCCGTCTGCGGCGGCTACCAGCTCCTCGGCACCTCCTACGAGCTCGGAGACGAGCGCATCGAGGGGCTCGGGATCGCTCCCCTGCACACGGTTCGCGAGCCCGGGCCGCGGCTGATCGGCAACGTCTCGATCGAGGTCGACCTCGGCTTCGGGCCGCGGGTCCTCGCCGGCTTCGAGAACCACGGCGGCCGCACCTACATCGACGCCGGCGGCGAGCCGCTCGGCCGCGTCCTGCACGGACACGGCAACAACGGGCGCGACGGCCTCGAGGGGGTCGTCGTCGACAACCTCCTCGGCACCTACCTGCACGGCCCGCTGCTGCCCAAGAACGCGTGGCTCGCCGATGAGCTGATCGCCCGCGCGGTCGGCCGCCGCGAGGGCCGCCGCCCCGAGCTCGCGCCGCTCGACGACCGGATCGAGCACGCCGCCCACGCCGGTGCGATCGAGGCGGCGGAGCGGAGCCAGC
>CAZTGN010000152.1:0-6839 GCA_964613275.1 uncultured Conexibacter sp.
GGTCGGTGCCCCTGGAGGCGGTCGGCATCGCCCCGGCCACCGTCCTGCCGGACGCGGTGATCGCGGCCTGCGGCGGTGAGGACGCCGTATCGGTCGATGACGGGGACCGGATCCGCCACGCCGCCGGCAAGGGATATCCGGATCTGATCCGGATGCGGAGCGGCAGGATCGAGAGCGCGCCCGACGCGGTGCTGGCGCCGCCCGACGCCGACCACGTCGCCGCGACGCTGGCCGCCTGTGCCGACGCCGGAGTCGCCGTGGTGCCGTTCGGCGGCGGCACCAGCGTCGTCGGCGGAGTCGAGCCCGAGCGTGGCGATTTCGCGCGGCTTGCCGCCCTCGACCTCGCCGCGCTGCGCACGGCGGCGGTCGATCCGATCTCGATGACCGCGCGCCTCGGCCCGGGGCTGCGCGGGCCGGAGGCCGAGGCGCTGCTCAACTCCGAGGGCTTCACCCTCGGCCACTTCCCGCAGTCCTACCGCTACGCGACGATCGGCGGCTATGCGGCAACGCGCTCGGCGGGTCAGGCGTCGAGCGGCTACGGACGCTTCGACGATCTCGTCACCGAGGTCGAGCTGACCAGCCCGACCGGGTCGCTGAGAACCCTGGTGACGCCGCACACGGCTGCGGGCCCGTCGCTGCGCGAGCTCGTCCTCGGCTCCGAGGGCGTCCTCGGCGTCATCACCGACGTCGGCGTGCGCGTCCGGCCGCTCCCGGAACGCAAGCGCTACGAAGGCTGGTTCGCGCCCGGATTCGCGGAGGGGATCGACATCGTCCGCGACCTGGCGCAGGCCGGTGAGCTGCCTGATGTGGTCCGCCTCTCCGACCGCGATGAGACCCGGGTGTCGCTCGCGATGTCCGGGCTCGAGGGCATCAAGCGCAGCGGCCTCGACGCCTATCTGCGCCTGCGGCGCCGCAGCGAAGGCTGCATGCTGATCGTCGGCTGGGAGGGGGAGCGCGACGCCGTCGAGCGGCGCCGGCAGCTCACGACCGGGATGCTGCGCGCCCGCGGCGCGGTGCGGTTGGGGGCGTCGGCCGGCGAGTCATGGGAGCGCGGTCGCTTCGAGGGCCCGCACCTGCGCGACGTCCTGATCGACCACGGCGTCCTCGTCGAGACACTCGAGACCTCCCACGCCTACGCCCGCCTCGGGGAGCTCTACGCGGCCGTCGGCGGGGCGCTCGCGGACGCGATCGAGCGTCGGGGAGGCAGGGGGGTGGTCATGTGCCACGTATCGCACGTCTACCGGGACGGCGCCAGCCTCTACTTCACCTTCCTGACCGCGGCCCGGACCGGCTCCGAGATCGAGCAGTGGCGGGAGCTGAAGGGGGCCGCCTGCGAGGCGATCGTCGCGACCGGCGGCACGATCACCCATCATCACGCGGTCGGCCGCGATCACGCGCCCTACATGGAGCGGGAGGTCGGGGCGCTCGGCCTCGACGTCCTCAGGGCAGCGAAGGAGCGCCTCGACCCGACCGGGATCATGAACCCGGGCAAGCTGCTCGGATGACTCCGAGGGAATGCTCCGCTGCGCGTCCGCTTCCCTCGGACCGTCAGCGGGATTGCGGCGGCGCTGAGATCACGGCGCCTCCTCGGGCCTGGCCCTGCGGGGGCGCCGGAGACGCTGCGCCGCCTATCGGAGCCCATCCCCGGCCGGGATCAACGCATTTGTCATCCCGTCACGTTGACCGCGCCGGCTGGCGCAAGCGGACGGGCGAAGCCCGGAGCATTCCGCCGGGGTGATCTCAGCCGCCGGTGCCGCCTTGCTCCGGCTCGATCAGCGGGATCCTGCCGGACGCCAGCTCGTCCCCGACGAACGGGATGATCGGCACCTGCTGCTCGATCGCCTTCTCCGCGGCGGTACGGATGGCGCCGAGCGGCGTCGTCGAGACCCTGAGGGAGTCGGCCTGGCGCCCGACGGTGAAGGCGATCGCGGTCGGAACCGCGATCCGCCCCGAGAAGCTGCCGTTGCGATCGGGAACGAGCGGCGTCTGCAGCGGGAATCCGCCGCTTTCGCCGATCATCAGCCAGAGCAGGTTGGCGGTCCCCTTGGCGGGCTCGGGGTCGAGCCCGTCGACGTCGACGTCGGCGTAGACCTGCTCCCCGTCGGCGACGCCGAACGTCACCGACCCGGCGACGCCGCTGCCGCCGGTCGGGTCGAGCGGCACCTCGGCGAGGCGCTCGGTGGCGGCGGGCGTCGTCGCGGTGGTCGCGTCGCTCTCGCCGGAGCCGGAGAAGACGCCGGCGATGAGCAGGATCGCGACGACCAGCGCCAACCCGGCGGCGCCGAGGCCGGCGATCAGCCCGCGGCGGCGTGACGCTTCCTCGTCCTGCGACGGTCGCGGCCCTCCCGCCGCGGGCTCCGAGGTGCCGGGGAGCGCCGCCTTGCGGCGCTTGTCGCGCGGCTCCGGCAGCTTCGGCTGCTCGGCTCCGGGCGCCACGTCCGCGAGGCCGGCCTGGATGCGCTGCGCCAGCTCGAGCGCCTCCGGGTCGGATTGGATGTGGCGGATCGCGTCCGCCCGCCCGATCGGGTCGGCCTGGCCGAGCAGGAAGTCGGTGAGGGCGACGTCGGCGTCCGGGTCGGCACCACCGACCTCGCCCAGGGCGGCGCGGGCGCGGGCGCGGACGTCCTCGGCGCTGCCGCCGAGGAGCCCGGCGATGTCCTCGTAGCTCTGCCCGCGCTCGCAGAGGAGCTGCAGCAGGGCCCGCTGGTCCCCTTGCAGTGGCATCGGCGAAGCGTACGGGACCGGTTCGCCGGGGGGCGCGGGCGACCGGCGCGCCGATCCGCCAATAGGCTGCGTGGATGGCGGCCGGGCAGGACATCGTTTCCGAGGGGAACCTCGTCGAGGCCCTCGGGATCGAGGGTTACGAGTTCGACGGCGAGGCGACGGCCTCGATGCGGATGCCGGTGCGCGACCGCGTCATGCAGCCGTTCGGGGTCGTCCACGGCGGCGCTCTCGCCGCCCTCGCGGAGACCGTCTGCTCGCGCGCGACCTACGACGCGGTGGCGCCGATGCTCGCGCTCGGTCAGGCGAACGAGACGATCTTCATCCGCGCCGTCCGCTCCGGCGTCGTCCAGGCCCGCGCCCGCGCCCTCCACCGCGGCCGCACGAGCTGGGTCTGGGACGTCGAGATGCACGACGCCGACGGACGCCTCTGCGCCACCTCGCGGCTGATCATCGCGGTGCGCGGGGTGAGATGACCCCGGCGGAATGCTCCGGGCTTCGCCCGTCCGCTTCCGCCGGACCGTCGGCGCGGCTGCGGCGGCGCTCGGATCACGGCAGCACTGTCGTGCTGCCGGAGGCGGTGCGCCGCCTGTCGGCCGGCGGCGGGCTTCGCCCGTCCGCTTCCGCCGGACCGTCGGCGCGGCTGCGGCGGCGCTCGGATCACGGCAGCACTGTCGTGCTGCCGGAGGCGTTGCGCCGCCCGTCGGCCGGCGCACCGCGTGCAGTCGGTGGGCGGGCCCGGCCGATCGATTCCAAGTCAATGCCCGTAGGCAGCGAAGCTGCGGGCGGGCCGGCCGATCTCGGCCATCCACGACTCGAACTCCGCTCCCGAGAAGCCCCTGTCGGCGATCACCGCCTGACCGGCGAGCGGAACCCGCTCGAAGCCTTCCCTCGGCGCCCTTAGAACCTTCGCCTGCTCCCTCGCGGCAAGCCCGCGGCAGAGTGCTCCACGGAGCACTCCGTGGGCAATCGGGAATCAACCGTCCAGCCCGACACGTCGGAGGAATCCCGTCGATTGCAGCGTCACGCGAGCCTTCCCTCGCAGCCAGGATCACGGCGTGGCAGCGGCGGCGGCTCGGCGCGGGCCCACGCCGACCTGACTCGGAGCCCGCCTAACCCCGGAACGCGTTCGTGATCGGGAGCCGGCGGTCGCGGCCGAAGGCCTTGGTCGTGATCTTGACGCCGGGCGGGGCCTGGCGGCGCTTGTACTCGGCGCGGTCGACGAGGCCGGCGTCGCGGAGCGCGTCGGCGCGGTCGAGCCCGAGCTCGGTCAGATCCTCGCGGCTGCCGTCGCCCTCGATGTAGAGCGCGAGCGCGGGGTCGAGGATCTCGTAGGGAGGCAGCGAGTCGGTGTCGCGCTGGTCGGGGCGGAGCTCGGCCGACGGCGGGCGCTCGATCACCGAGGCCGGGATCAGCTCCCGATCGCCGCGGCCGACCCGATCGGCGACGAGCTCGTAGACGAGCAGCTTCGGGACGTCCTTGAGGACCGCGAAGCCGCCCGCCATGTCGCCGTAGAGCGTCGCGTAGCCGACTGACATCTCGGACTTGTTGCCGGTGCTCAGCGGCAGCCAGCCGAACTTGTTCGACAGCGCCATCACCAGGTTGCCGCGGATCCGCGCCTGCAGGTTCTCCTCCGCGATCCCGGGCTCGGTGCCGGCGAAGCGGGGCGCGAGCACCTGCTCGTAGGCCCGCATGAGCGATCCGATCGGCATCTCGATCGTCTCGGCGCCGAGGTTGGCGCCGATCGCGTGGGCATCGGCCTGCGTGTCGGGGCTCGAGTGGGGGGAGGGCATGACGACGCAGGTGAGCCGCCCGGCGCCGAGGGCGTCGGCCGCGATCAGGGCGACGAGCGCCGAGTCGATCCCGCCCGAGAGGCCGAGCACCGCGTGGACGAACCCGTTCTTTGCCGCGTAGTCGCCGAGCCCGGTGACGAGGGCCGCATAGACCTCCTCGACCGGCTCCTTGAGGCTGCTGATCCGCTCCGGCAGCGGATCGCGCCGCCGCGGAGCGGTTGCGAGCGACGCCGTGAGCGGCACCGTCGCACCCTTCGCCGGGGCCGACGCGGGAAGCTCGACGTCGCAGAGGAGCAGCTCCGGCTCGAACTGGGCGGCCCGGGCGAGCGTCTCCCCGTGCGGGCCGACGACGAAGCTGTGGCCGTCGAAGACGAGCTCGTCCTGGCCTCCGACCATGTTGCAGAGCGCGATCGCGGCTCCCGTCTCGCGGGCGCGCTCGGCGACCATCCGCTCGCGCTCGATTCCCTTGAAGCGGTGGTACGGCGACGCGGAGGCATTGACGATCAGGCGGGCGCCGGCCGCCGCCTCCTCGGATGCGGGCGGGCCGGGCCACCAGACGTCCTCGCAGATCGTCAGCCCGACCAGGGCGCCGCCCACGGCGACGAGCTCGCCGACGGGCCCCGGGTCGAAGTGGCGCCGCTCGTCGAAGACGCCGTAGTTGGGCAGGTGCACCTTGCGATAGCGGGTGACGACGCGACCGCCGGCGATGACCGCGAGCCCGTTGTGCAGGGCTGCGTCACGGACCGGGCAGCCGACCATCGCGATGACGCCCTCGACCTGCCGGGCGAGCGCCTCGACCGCCTCTTCGCAGGCCGCGAGGAAGTGCGGCTTCAGCAGCAGATCCTCGGGCGGGTAGCCGCTGATCGCGAGCTCCGGGAGGACGACCAGGTCGGCGCCCGCGTCGCCCGCGCGGTCGATCGACTCCGCGGCCAGGGCGGCGTTGCCCTCGACGTCGCCCACGGTCGGATTGACCTGTGCGAGCGCGATCCTGAGCGCGAGCCGGTCCTCGTCCATCGCAGGATTATCACCGCGACCGCTACCCGGGGGCCGATCCGGGGTTGTAGGGCCGGACCCGCTGCTACCGTCACGCGGCCCGATTCACGGAAGGAACTTCATCAGTTGCGTCGTCTCGCCCTCTTCTCGTCACTGCTCGCCGCAGCGCTGATCGCCGCTCCGGCCGCGATCGCGGGCGCCTCCCCGCCGGCGGGCCAGGATGCGCAGCAGGCCCTCGACGCCGCACTCGACGCCTTCCGCGAGCCGCTTGCCGCCGGCGGGACGGCCGGCGATCGTGACGCGACCCTCGCGCTGAGGGATCTCGCGGTCTCGCTGCCCGCGCTCGCCGGCCGCGACCGGGAGCTCGCCCGCGACCTGCTCGCCCGGCCGACCGACAGGTCGAGCCGTTCCTACTTCGGCAGGGAAGCGCCGTCCTCGCCCGCGTGCAACGCGCTGTACTGCGTCCACTGGACCAACAACAAGCGCAACCGCCCCTCGTCGTCCGCCTTCCTGAACCAGATCAGCACCGCGGTCGACCGCAGCTACGACGTCGAGAACGGGACGCTCGGCTGGCGGCAGGCGAAGTCGGACGGACAGCTCGGCGCCCGACACGGCGTCGGCGGCGAGGGTCAGGTCGACGTCTACGTCACCAACCTCGGCCGCAGCCTCTACGGCTACGCGGCGAACGACCCCGGCCAGAGGGGCGCCAGGCGTCACGCGTACCTGGTGCTCGACCAGGACTACCGGGGCTTCCCGACGCCGCCCGTCCAGTCGATGCGGGTGACGGTCGCGCACGAGTACAACCACATCCTCCAGTTCGGCTACGACACGTTCGAGGATCTATGGCTGTTCGAGAGCACCGCGACGTGGATGGAGGAGAAGGTCTTCCCCGAGATCGACGACTACCTGAACTACCTGCCCGAGATGGCGCGACGGCCGCAGGAGCCGTTGACCGGCAGGAGCATCAAGGTCTACGCCGAGGCGGTCTGGAACCACTGGCTGAGCAGCCGCTTCGGCGACGACGCGGTCCGGCGGGCCTGGGAGGTCTCCCGGGCCGAGCGTCACTTCGCGGTCGACGCCTACGACGATGCGATCAGGGCGTTCGCCGGGCCGGGCTTCGCCCGCGAGCTCGGCGCCTTCTTCGCGGCGAGCGCCGAGTGGGGGGTGGACGCCGCCCTCCCCGACCATGACGCCTACCCGGACGTCGAGCGCTCCGGGCGGATCGGCACCGAGACGCGCCGGACGAAGCTCGACAACACCGCCTACCGCCTCTACGAGGTCAAGGGGTTCGCGGGGCCGTCGGTGACGCTGGAGGCGAAGGCCGAGAAGGCG
>CAZTGN010000153.1:0-1912 GCA_964613275.1 uncultured Conexibacter sp.
AGATCGTCGGCCGACCGGCTGCCGACCTCCACGCCGGACACTCGCTCGGCGAGATACCGGCGCTCGTCTGCGCCGGGGCGATCGGCGAGCACGATGGCCTCCGCCTCGTCGTCCGCCGCGGCCGCGCCATGGCCGACGCCGCCGCACGGGTCGGGCCCGGAGCGATGCTCGCGGTCCGGGCGGGCGCGGCCGCGATCGAATCCGACCTCGAGCTCGACGGTGCCCGCGTCGCGAACCTGAACTCGCCCACGCAGACGGTCATCTCGGGTTCGGCCGCGGCGATCGGGCGGATCGAGGAGGAGCTCGGCGCGGCGGGCATCCGGACGAAGCGGCTCGCCGTCGCCGGCGCCTTCCACTCGCCGGCGATGTCGCCGGCCGCGGCCGAGCTGGCGGAGTTCGTGGCCGGGCTCGCGATCGCCGAGCCCCGGGTGCCGGTGATCAGCGCGCGCACCGCCGCGCCGTTCGTCGACATCCGCGCCGAGCTGCCGGCGGCGCTGGTCGAGCCGGTCCGCTGGATCGATGTCGTCGCAGCCCTCCGGGCTGCCGGGGTCGGCAGCTTCCACGAGATCGGCCCCGGCAAGGCGCTGGCCGGACTCGTCCGCCGCTGCTGCGACGAAGAGGTCGCGACCGCGACGACGCCGCTTCCGGAGGCGCCCGGTGCCTGAGCCCGCTCTCATCGCCCCCGCCCGCACGCCGCGGACGGAGAGGACCGCCGCGCTGACCGGCATCGGGACGGCCCTGCCGGCGAGCACCGTCCACAGCTCCGAGATCGCGACCCGCCTCGGAGTCGACCCGGGCTGGATCATGCAGCGGACCGGTATCCGCGAGCGCCGGATCGCCGCCGGGGACGAGACGCTTGCCGGGCTGGCGACGATCGCCGGACGCCGGGCCCTGGCGGCGGCCGGGGTCGATCCCGCCTCCGTCGACCTCGTGCTCGTAGCCACGTTCACCGCCGACCGGCTGCTGCCGAACGCGGCGCCGCTGGTCGCCGACGCCCTCGGCGCCCGTGGCGCCTTCGCCTGCGACGTCGGAGCTGCCTGCACCGGCTTTCTCAGCGGCCTCGCGCTGGCCGCGGCGCAGGTCGAGAGCGGCCGCGCGGGGACCGCGCTGGTGATCGGCGCCGACCTGATGTCGCGGGTCACCGATCGCGACGACCGCAAGACCGCGGGCCTGTTCGGAGACGGGGCCGGCGCCGCGGTCGTCTGCAGCGGCGGCGGTGCCGACCGCGGGGGCGCGATCGGACCGATCCTGCTCCGCAGCGATGCCCGCCAGGCCGACTGCATCGTCGCCGAGCACGAGCAGCGGCTGATCAGGATGCGCGGCCAGGACACGTTCCGGGCCGCCGTCGACGGCCTCGGCGACGTGACCGAGGAGCTGCTCGCCGGGGCGGGCCTCGGCGTCGATGAGGTCGACCTCTTCGTCTACCACCAGGCGAACGCGCGGATCATCCGCGCGGTCGGCGAGCGCCTCGCCCTTCCCGCCGGACGCGTGGTCGACTGCATCGAGCGGCTCGGGAACACGTCGGCGGCGACGCTGCCGCTGGCCCTCGCCCATGCTTCTGCCGACGGCGAGCTGGCCGCCGGCGACCGGGTCCTGATCGCCGCCTTCGGCGCCGGCTTCGTCTGGGGAGCAGGGCTGCTGCGCTGGGATGCGGGGGTGCAGACGTGACCGCCGCCGCGAACGGCGGCTGCGCGCTCGTCACCGGCGCCTCGCGCGGGATCGGCGCGGCGGCGGCGCGGGCCTTCGCCGCCGCCGGCTGGCCGGTCGCGCTGCTCTGCCGCTCCTCGCGCGAGGCGGCGGAGGCGGTGGCCGGGTCGAGGGCCCCCCCCCGCGGGGGGGGGGGGGGGGGGGGACCCCCCCCACCCCCCCCCCCCCCCCCCCCACCCGCCCGGGGCCCCCCCCCCCGCCCCCA
>CAZTGN010000153.1:1922-6812 GCA_964613275.1 uncultured Conexibacter sp.
AGTACAACGGCGTCTGGACGGCGCAGACCACGTCGCCGACCCCGGCTCCCCCGATGCGGCGTTCGCCGCCGCCGAGGACGCATACGGGCAGGTCTCCGTCCTCGTCAACAACGCCGGTATCACGGATGACGGGCTGGCGCCGCGGATGAGCGACCAGCGCTGGGCGGCGGTGATCGAGACGAACCTCTCCGGCGCCTTCCGGATGACCCGGCGGGCGCTCGGGCCGATGATGCGGGCACGCTGGGGCCGGGTTGTCTCGGTCGGCTCGATCGTCGGCCGCCGCGCCAACCCGGGCCAGGCGAACTACGCCGCGGCGAAGGCGGGCCTCGAGGCGATGACCCGTACGGTCGCGGCCGAGGTCGGCCGCCGCGGGATCACCGTCAACACGGTGGCGCCGGGGCTGATCGAGACCGAGCTGACCGCGGGGGCCGTCGCCCCCGCGCTGTCCGAGGCGATTCCCGCCCGCCGCGCCGGCACGCCCGAGGAAGTCGCCGCCTGCATCCGCTTTCTGGCCTCCGCGGAGGCCGCTTACGTCAATGGTTCGACGATCACGGTCGATGGCGGCCTGACCGCCTGAGGAAAGGAGACAGATGAGCGACACGACAATCACCCGCGAGGCGATCGAGGAGCGCATCTTCGCGGCGCTCGCCGAGTTCGGCGCCGACGAGGAGACGATCAGCCCCGGAGCGACCTGGGACGAGCTCGACGTCGACTCGCTCGACCTCGTCGAGCTGGCCCAGATCATCGAGGACGAGTACGGCGTCGAGCTGCGCGAGGCCGACATGGAGCGGATGAAGACGGTCGACGACGCGGTCGCGACGGTCGCCGCCAGGCTCTAGCCAGGCATCCGATGAGCGATCGGGTCGCGATAACCGGGATCGGCGCCGTCAGCCCGCTCGGGGTCGGCGTTGCCGCCCTGATCGACCGCTGGTGCGCGGGCGAGGTCGGGATCGAGGACGGGGTCGCGACCTGCTCGGACTTCGATCCGGGCGACTGGCTGACCGTCAAGCAGCGCCGCCGCGCCGACCGCTTCACCCAGCTCGCCCTCGTCGCCGCGGCCGAGGCGCTCGAGCAGGCGGGTTGGAGCGCGGGACTGCCCGCCGACGCGGAGCGGATCGGCTGCATCGTCGGCACCGGGATCGGCGGCATCGGCACGATCGAGGCCCAGCACGACATCCTCCGCGACCGCGGCGCGGGCTCGCTCTCGCCGCTCGCGGTGCCGCTGATGATGGCGAATGCCGCCAGTGGCGTCGTCGCGATCGAGCACGGCCTGAAGGGCGAGTGCTACGGGACCGTGTCGGCCTGCGCGGCCGGGGCCCACGCGGTCGGCGCGGGCATGCGGCTGGTCCGTCACGGCATCGTCGACGCCTGCGTGGTCGGCGGCTCGGAGGCCGGGATCACGCCGCTCGCGAGCAACTGCTTCATCGGCATGGGCGCGACCTCGAAGACCGGGATCAGCCGGCCCTTCGACGCCCGCCGCGACGGCTTCGTGCTCGGCGAGGGCGCTGGGATCCTCGCGCTCGAGAGCGAGTCGACGGCGCGCGACCGCGGCGCAGCGGTGCTCGGCTGGATCGACGGCTACGCCGCCACCGCCGACGCCCATCACCTGACCGCCCCCGACCCCGAGGGCGATGGCTCTGCGCGGGCGATCGCCGCCGCGATCGCCGATGCCGGCTGGCAACCCACCGACGTCGATTACGTCAACGCGCACGGCACCTCGACCCCGCTCAACGACCGCTCGGAGACGCTGGCGCTGAAGCGCGCCCTCGGCGAGGCGGCGGCAGCCCCGGTCTCATCGACGAAGTCGGCGATCGGGCACCTGCTCGGCGCCGCCGGCGCGGTCGAGGCGGTAGCGACCACCGCGGCGCTCGGGCGCCGGATCGCCCCGCCGACGCTGTCCTACGGCGAGCCCGACCCCGAGCTCGACCTCGACTACGTCGTCGAAGGCCCGCGGGCACTCGCCACCGGCGCCGGCCCCCTGCGAGCGATCTCGAACTCGTTCGGGTTCGGTGGCCACAACGCAGTCCTCTGCATCTCGGGAGCGTCCTGATGGAGGCCGCGCTCGCCGAGCATGCCCGGCCCGCCGCCGAGCCGGGGTGCATCGCCCGAAGGCGGATCGACTCGCTCGCCGACCCGGGCAGCTTCCAGCCGCTTCGCACCGCGGTGGCGTCGCGGGCGTCGCGCCGGTCACGACCCGGCGACGGGTTGCTCGCCGGCAGCGCCCGGATCGGCGGTCGCCCCGTCTACCTCTACGCCCAGGACCCGTCCTTCCTCGGTGGCTCGCTCGGGGCCGCCCACGCCGACTCGATCGTCCGCGTGCTCGCGGCAGCCCGCGAGTCCGGCTTCCCTTCGATCGGCCTGATCCACTCCGGCGGGGCGCGGATGGACGAGGGATCGGCGGCGCTCGAGGGCTACGGGCGGATCTTCACCGAGCATGTCCGCGCCGCGGGCTGGATCCCGCAGCTCTCGGTCATCTACGGGACCTCGGCCGGGGGCGGCTGCTACTCACCCGCGTTGACGGACCTCGTGCTGATGTGCCGTGAGTCGAGCATGTTCCTGACCGGCCCGCGGGTGGTCGAGGAGGTGCTCGGGGAGCGCACCGACAAGGCCGCGCTCGGCGGCCCCGAGGTCCATTCCCGCAACGGCGTCGCCCAGCTCGTCGCCGAGGACGAAGCCGACGCGGCGCGCCGCGTGCGCGCCCTGCTCGGCTACCTGCCGTCGAACAGCGACGAGCCGCCGCCGCGCTCGGAGGTCGCCGGCGAGCCCGAGCTCGGCGATCCGGGAGCGATCGTCCCGGCCTCGCCCCGGCGCGTGTATGACGTCGGCAGCCTCGCCGCCGCGATCGCCGATCGCGGCTCGGTCACCGAGCTGGCGCCGCGCTGGGCCCGGAACCTGTTCGTCGCCCTGGCGCGGCTCGGCGGGCGACCGGTCGGCGTCGTCGCCAACCAGCCGCGCTTTCGGGCCGGGGTCCTCGACAGCGCCGGCGCCGAGAAGGGCGCCTGGTTCATCGACCTCTGCGACGCCTTCGGACTGCCGCTCGTCGTCCTCGAGGACACGCCCGGCTTCATGCCCGGCAGCGCCGAGGAGGGGCGCGGCGTGATCAGGCACGGTGCCGCCCTCGTCCGCGCCTTCGCGTCGGCGAGCGTCCCCCGGATGACGGTCGTGGTCCGCAAGGGATTCGGCGGCGCGTTCATCACGATGAACTCGCGTGCGCTCGGCGCCGACCTCGTCCTCGCCTGGCCGAGCGCCGAGATCGGGATCATGGCCGCAGCCCAGGCGGTCGGCATCAGGAACCGACGCGAGCTCGACGCGGCGGCCGATCCCGAGGGACTCCGGGCCGAGCTCGCCGCCGGCTACGCGGAGGAGCACACCAGCGCCGCCGTCGCGGCCGCATCCGGCGTCGTCGACGAGGTGGTCGAGCCGACTGCGACCCGTGCCTGCCTGATCGCGGCGCTCGAGGCCCTCGGGACGCGGAGGCGGCCGCGATGAGCCCGACCGCCCTCGAGTCGCGGCCGGCCGGCGCCGCCACGCTCCGCTGGGTCGCCTGCGGGGACAGCTTCACCGCCGGCCTCGAGCCGGGCGAGAGCTGGACCGACCCGGTCGCCGCCGGGCTCGGCGGGGCGCCGGTGGAGCTCACCAACGTCGCCGCGGTCGGCGCGACCGCGGCCGAGGTCGAGCGCAGCCAGGTGCCGCGGGCGATCGCGGCGAAGCCCGACCTGGTCACCCTGGTCTGCGGCGGCAACGACGTGATCGGCTCGGTTCGCCCGCCGATCGCGGAGCTCGCCGGAGCCATCGAGCGCTGCTTCGCGACGCTGGCGGCCACCCTGCCGCGGGCGACGCGCATGACCGCCACCTACCCGCCGATCGCCGCCGACGCCTTGCGCCCCCGAACGCGGCGGCGGATCGCGACCGGGTCCGAGCGGCCGCCCGGCGCCACGGGTTCGCCTGCGTCGAGCTCCACGACCACCCCGGCCGGACCGATCGCGGCAACTACGCATCCGACGGGATCCATCCCTCGCCGGCCGGGCAGCGCATTGCCGCGGCCGTGCTCGGGGCGGCGATCGGGGAGCTGGTCGGCTGCCCGTACCGGGGCCCGGGAGGGGTCCCGCGGTGAGCGCGCCCGAGAGCCCCCCGGGGCTGTTCGCGAGAAGCTTCGACCGGCTCGCGGTCGGCGACTCGTTCGACGGGCCGGCGCGAGCGATCTCAGACCACGACGTCGGGGTATTCGCCGGCCTCACCGGCGATCACCACCCGCTGCACACCGACCCCGAATGGGCCGCCGCCGGGCCGTTCGGCGAGCCGATCGTGCATGGCCTTCTGATCGTCTCCTGCGCGGTCGGCAGCCTGCCGCTCGATCCGGAGCGGGTGATCGCGCTGCGGCGGATCCGCGACGTCGTCTTCAAGCGGCCGCTGCCGGTCGGCGGGGCCGTCGCGGTCGAGTGCAAGCTGGTCGAGCTGGCGGCGCTCGACGCCGCGACCGGGCTCGTCGGCTGCCGCTGCCGGATCGTCGACGGCGAGGACCGGCTGATCGCCCGCGCCGTGCTCGAGATCCTCTGGCGTCGCGCCGGGCACGACGACGAACCCGCCTGCGTCGAAGCCGACGAGGACGGGGTCCGGGTGCTGCTCTGATGCTCGACGCGAGCCCCCAGGCCCGGCCGGCGCCGAGCCCGGCGCTACCGCTCGCCGGCAGGCGGCTGCTGATCACCGGCGTAATCACCCGCCGCTCGATCGCGTTCGCCGCCGCCGAGCGGGCCCAGCGCCTCGGCGCCGAGATCGTCCTCACCGGCTTCGGCCGCGGCCGGCGACTCACCGAGCGCGCCGCCGGGCGCCTCGACCCCGTCCCCGACGTGCTCGAGCTCGACGTCGGCAAGCCGGCCGACCTCGCCGCGC
>CAZTGN010000154.1:0-6792 GCA_964613275.1 uncultured Conexibacter sp.
GAGCTCTCGAGCGACTCGGCGGCGCTCTCGCGCTTCCTCGTCGCCGGCTCGCAGACCTTCGGGGCGCTCGGCGACCGTCGCGACGACCTGACCTCGCTGATCGCGACCGCGAACCAGACGATGGCGGCGATCTCCGCCCGCAACGAGGACCTCGACCGCTCGCTGGCGGCCCTTCCGGACACCCTGCGGCAGACGAACACGACCTACGTGAACCTGCGCTCGACGCTCGACGATCTCGACCCGCTCGTCGCGGCCTCCTACCCGGCGACGCGGAACGCGGCGCCGTTCCTGCGCAAGACCGCGAACGTCGCCAACGACAGCGTCGGCGTGTTCAGCAAGCTCGCCGACATCGCCCGCCTGCCGGGGCAGAACAACGACCTCGCCGACACGCTGAAGAAGCTGCCGACGGTGCGGCAGCGGGCGAGCAGCGCCCTGCCGGCGGCGATCCGGGCGATGGACGTCTCCCAGGACGACATCGCCTTCCTGCGGCCCTACACCCCCGACATCCTC
Organism: uncultured Conexibacter sp.; assembly: GCA_964613275.1. Taxonomy (GTDB): domain Bacteria; phylum Actinomycetota; class Thermoleophilia; order Solirubrobacterales; family 70-9; genus RHKX01. The sequence continues at coordinate 511 of CAZTGN010000154.1, forward strand.
GGCTGGCTGACTAAGTTCGGCCAGTCCACCGCCTACTTCAACGCCAACGGCCACTACGCCCGCGTGATGCCGGCGGCGGCCAACCCGTTCGACTACAACACCGGCACCGACACGCTGACCGGCAACTACCAGGCCGCCTTCCCGCCGGTCAACGCGCGGCAGTACCCGGTCGCGAACGCGCTCCCCTACGTCGCGACCCCGAACGTCGACAACCAGCGCTGCCCCGGCGCCGGATCGGCCCCCGCCCCCGACGGCTCGAACCCGTTCGTCGGCCCGGCCTGGCCGAACAGCGGCCTGACCGCGTCCGACTGCAACCCGGCCTGGCTGCCCCCCGGGCCATGAGGCGGATCGTCCTCATCGCCCTCGCGATCGGCGCCGCGGTCGCGCTGGTCGCGGCGACCGCGTCCGGCGACGGCGGCGACGGCGGCAGCTACGAGGTCCGCGCCTACTTCGACAACGCCGGCTTCCTCGTCGAGGGCGAGGACGTGCGGATCGCCGGGGCGACCGTCGGCGCGGTCGAGGAGGTGACCGTCTCGATGCCCGGCGAGCCGGTCAGGCGCGACGGCAGCGAGGAGCCCGGCAAGGCGGTTGCCGTGCTGACGATCACCGACGACGGCTTCCACGACTTCCCCGACGACGCGTCCTGCCTGATCAGGCCGCAGTCGCTGCTCGGGGAGAAGTACGTCGAGTGCGAGCCGACGCTGCCGCGGGCGCCGGACAGCGAGCCGCCGCCGCCGCTCGAGCAGATCCCCGACGGCGAGATCGGCGCCGGCCAGTACCGGCTGCCGATCGAGAACAACGGCAAGCAGGTCGACCTCGACCTCGTCAACAACATCACCCGCGAGCCCGAGATCGAGCGCTTCCGGCTGATCCTCAACAACCTCGGCGCCGGCCTCGCCGCCCGCGGCGACGACCTCGCCGAGGTGATCCGGCGCGCCAACCCGGCGCTCGAGCAGACCGACAAGGTGCTGGCGACGCTGGCCAAGCAGAACAAGCAGCTCGCCGACCTCGCCCGCAACTCGGACACGATCCTGACGCCGCTGGCCGAGCAGCGCCGTCACCTCGCCGGCTTCTTCCGCAACGCCGCCACCGCCGGCAGCGCCGCCGCCGAGCGCCGCGACGACATCGTCGCCGGCTTCGACGAGTTCCCGAGCGCCCTGAGCGAGCTCGAGAGCACGATGGTCGAGCTGCGCCGCTTCGCCGAGCAGGCGACGCCGGTCGCGATCAACCTGCGCGAGGCGGCGCCGGGGCTGACCGAGGCGACGCGACTGCTGCAGCCGTTCTCGCGCGCCGCGAACCTCTCGGTCACCAACCTCGGCGAGAACGCGGCCGCGAGCCAGGACGACCTCGCGGCCTCCTCGCCGGTCGTGCGCCAGCTCCGCAAGGCCGGTGAGAAGTCGATTCCCGGAGCCCGCAACCTCAACCAGCTCCTGATGACGCTGCGCCGGACCGGCGGCATCGACTACCTGATGGACTTCGTCCTCAACGCGTCGAACACGTTCAACAACTACGACCAGTTCGGCCACTTCCTGTTCGCGCAGCTGCAGATCACCAACTGCGTCGACTACGACATCATCCCGACCACCGGCTGCGACGCACGCTGGTTCGACGATGCGGGCACCCAGTCGGCGCCGACGGGCCTCGCGCCGCAGGTCGAGCCCGATCCCGAGGCCGGGCTCGACCCCTCCGCTCCCGATCCCGCCTCCGGCGGTCGGCCCGCACAGGGCGAGGACGCCACGACCACGACCGCGGACGAGGTGCACGGCACCAGGGACCTGCTCAACTTCCTCGTCGGGAGCGAAGGCTGATGCGGCGCCAGAGCCCCCTCGACGCGGCATTCCGCAACCCGACCGTGATCGGCGCCCTCGCCGTCCTGATCACGATCCTCGCCGTCTTCCTCGCCTACAACGCCAACCACGGCCTGCCGTTCGTGCAGTCCTACCGGCTCGCCGCGCAGGTGCCGAACGCGGAGGCGCTCGTGCCCGGCAACGAGGTCCGGATCGGCGGCGTCCGCGTCGGCATCGTCGAGACGATCACGCCGGTCGCGGCCGAGGACGGGACCTACGTCGCCGAGCTGGCGCTGAAGCTCGACAAGTCGGTCGAGCCGTTGCCGGTCGACTCGAAGCTGATCATCCGCGCGCGCTCGGCGCTCGGCCTCAAGTACCTGCAGATCACGCGCGGCGTCTCCGACGAGGGCTATCCGCCCGGTGCGGTGCTGCCGCTCTCGGCGGCGGCCCCGGAGCCGGTCGAGTTCGACGAGGTGCTGTCGACGTTCGACCAGCCGACGCGGGAGAACATCCGCGAGAACCTGACCGAGTTCGGCAACGCGCTCGCCGGCCGCGGCCCCGACCTCAACGCCGCGATCGGCGCCCTGAAGCCGCTGCTGCCCCGGCTCGAGCGGGTGATGCGCGCCATCTCCGACCCGCGGACCGGGATCGGGCCGTTCTTCGACGCCCTCGCCCAGTCCGCGTCCGAGGTCGCGCCGGTCGCCGAGACGCAGGCGCAGATGTTCGTCGACCTCGACACGACGCTGGCGGCGTTCGCCGACGTCGCCCGCCCCTACCTGCAGGAGACGATCTCGAAGACGCCGGTGACGCTGCGGACGGCGAACGAGACGCTGCCGCGGATCCGGCCCTTCCTGGTCAACTCGCGCAAGCTCTTCGTCGAGCTCCAGCCCGGGACCGCCGCCGCCGCGGTCTCGGCCGACACGATCGCCTCGGCGTTGCGGGTCGGCGTTCCGGTGCTCCTCGCCAGCCCCGAGCTCAACGACCAGCTCCCGCCGACGGCGGCGGCGCTGCGGCGCTTCAACGACGACGGGACCGCACGCGAGGGGATCGGCCGCCTGATCGACCTCTCGGAGGCGCTCGGGCCGCCGCTGCGGTTCATCGCCCCCGCGCAATCGGTCTGCAACTACGCGACGCTGCTGTTCCGCAACGGGGCCAACGCGACGAGCAAGGGCAACCGGTACAGCAACTGGCAGCGCGCCAACGCGCTCAACGTGCCGCCGGGCCCCAACAACGAGGGCAGTCCCTCCTCGGCGCCGGCGAACGGCGGCGCCGACCCGAGCCATCCGCTCGCCAGGGCGAACTTCCTCCACGTCAACCCCTATCCCAACACCGCCTCGCCGGGCCAGAGCCCGATCGAGTGCGAGGCCGGCAACGAGCCCTACGCGATCGGTCAGCAGGTGATCGGCAACGTCCCCGGCAACCAGGGGATCCGGACCGAGGACCAGATCGGCTTCCAGCTCCGCAAGGGAGGGGGTGGCTGATGGCCCGCTCGCGCCGCCCGAAGCCCGGAGCGACCGACTTCAACGAGGGCATCTACCACCGCCCGCCCGTCGGCTTGAGCTTCTTCAAGACGGGCGTGCTGGTGTTGATCGTGGGTCTGCTCCTCACCTACTTCGCCTTCGCGAAGGAGCTCCCGTGGAGCAGCCCCGGCTACACGGCGACGGCGACGTTCCGCGACGCCTCGACCCTGCGGCCGAGCTCGCCGGTCCGGATCGCCGGCGTCAACGTCGGCGAGGTGACCGGGGTCGAGGCCGAGGGCGACGAGGCCGAGGTCACCTTCACCGTCGATCCCGAGGGCCTGCCGCTGCACGAGGACGCGCGGATCACGATCCGCCCGCGGCTGTTCCTCGGCGGCAACTACTTCCTCGACCTCCGCCCCGGCAGCCCGAGCTCCCCCGACCTGCCCGACGGCGGTTCGATCCCGGCGACGCAGACGGCGACCGCCGTCCAGCTCGACGAGGTCCTGATGGCGCTCCAGCGCGGCGATCGCCGCAACCTCGGCGACGCCCTCGAGGGCTTCGGCTCGGCCCTCGACGATCCGCCGACCCCGGCGATGGACGTCGGCATGGATCCCGAGGTGCAGGGGCTCTCCGGCGCCGAGGCGATCAACCAGAGCTTCGACTACGGCGGCCGTGCCGGCAAGAGCTCCTCGCAGGTCGCCCAGGCCCTGCTCGGCGAGCAGGCCGGCGACCTGCGCGGCATGATCAAGGCGAGCGCCAGCGTCTTCGCCCAGCTCGCGAGCCGCGAGAGCGAGCTCAGCGACCTCGTCACCAACCTCTCGATCACGACCGGCGCCTTCGCCGCCGAGTCGCAGAGCCTCGAGGACACGCTCGCCGAGCTGGCGCCGACGGTCGAGCAGGCGCAGCGCGACCTGCCGGTGATCAACGCCGCCTTCCCGCCGCTGCGGGCCTTCGCCCGCGAGGTGACCCCGAGCGTCGAGGAGCTGCCGGCGACGATCCGGGCCGGCATGCCGTGGCTGCGGCAGACCGGCCACCTCGTCCAGAAGAGCGAGCTGGGCGGCATCGTCGACGACCTCCACGCCGCGACCCCGACCCTCTCGCAGGGCACCGCGAACCTGAACGGCCTGCTGCTCCAGCTCGGTCGCTTCAGCCGCTGTCAGAGCCAGGTGCTGACACCGACCGGCGATCAGGTGATCGGCGGTGCGTTCGGCACCGGGCAGCCGAACTCCCACGAGTTCCTCTACTCGGTCGCGGCCCAGTCCGGCGAGGGCGCCACCTTCGACGGCAACGGCTCGTTCCTGCGCGTGCAGCCGGGCGGCGGCTCGGTCCCGGTCGAGGCGCCGATCCCCGACGGCGCCGATTCGCCGATCAGCCCCGACAACGTCAACTACGCGCGCGCGATCGCCACCCCGCAGAACACCGAGCCGCTGAAGCCGGCGCAGGCGCCGCCGGTGCGGACCGACGTTCCCTGCTTCCAGAGCGATCAGCCCGCCCTGAACGGCCCCCAGGCCGGCCCCGGGCCCTCGGCCCTGTCGGTCACGACCTTCCCGATCGACCCGTGAAGAAGGCCCTGAAGACATACACCCGCGACTTCGTCGCCATCCTCGTCCTCGCGGCGATCGGGCTGACCGCGATGTTCGTGATCCTCTCCCAGCAGAGCGCCGCCCTGCCGTCCTGGCTCCCGTTCCTCGGCCAGGACCGCTTCGAGCTGAAGACGGAGTTCCAGACCGCGCAGGCCGTGACGCCGGGGCAGGGCCAGACGGTGAACCTCTCCGGGGTCAGGATCGGCGACGTCACCGACGTCGAGCTCGAGGACGGGGTCGCGGTCGTGACGATGGCGGTCGAGCCCGAGCTCGCCGAGCTGATCCACCCCGACGCCTCGGCGCTGCTGCGTCCGCGGACGGGCCTGCAGGACATGACGATCGAGCTCGATGCCGGCACCGGGGACGAAGCGGTCCCCGAGGGGTTCACGATCCCGCTCGCCAACACGCAGCCGAACATCAACCCCGACCAGATCCTCGCCTCGCTCGACGCCGACACCCGCGCCTACCTGCGGCTGCTGCTCGCCGGCGGGGCAGAGGCGTTCGGCACCGAGGAGAAGAGCCAGAACTTCGCCCAGGTGCTGCGCCGGCTCGACCCGACCGTACGCGACATCGCCCGCATCAACGGCGCGATCGCGAAGCGCCGCCAGAACCTCCGCCGCGTGATCACCAACTTCAAGCTGATCGCCGAGGAGCTGGCGAAGTCGGATACGAACCTGGCCGGCTTCGTCGAGTCCCAGAACAGCGTCTTCGGCGCCTTCGCCGAGTCGGAGGCGAACCTGCGCGCGACCCTGCGCGAGCTGCCGGGGGCGCTGCGGGCGACCCGCGGCGCGCTCGGCGCCGGGGCGACCCTCTCGGGCGAGCTGAAGCCGGCGCTGACCGACCTCTTGCCGCAGGCGCGGGCGCTCGGCCCGGCGCTGCGGGCGCTGCGGCCGTTCTTCCGCCAGACCGAGCCCGTGATCCGCACCCAGCTGCGCCCGTTCACCCAGGAGGTCGACCCCTTCATCACCGACGTCCGCCGGGCGGCGGACCCGCTCGAGCAGTCCTCGCGGGAGCTGCAGGGCGGCATCACCGAGCTCAACCAGGTCGTCAACGCGCTCGCCTACAACCCGTCGGGCCCCGAGGAGGGCTACCTCTTCTACCTCGCCTGGCTCAACCACAACACGAACTCGACGTTCATGACGCAGGACGGCCTCGGCCCCCTGCGCCGTGGGCTGTTCACCTACACCTGCTTCACGTCGCAGCTCGCCGACAACGTGACCGCATCGCGCCCGCAGCTGAAGACGGCACGCGAGCTGACGCGGCTGCCGAGCTCGCCGGACATCTGCCCGAAGCTGTTCAAGGCCGAGGGCAGGCTCGACACCGGCGAGGGCGACGCCGGCTCGGGCGGGGGCGGTCGGACGACGACGGACGAGACGACGACGACGGACGAGACGACGACGGACGAGGCCACGGAGACGACGACCGGGCCCGACGTGGGCGCGGCGCCGACGA
>CAZTGN010000155.1:0-6255 GCA_964613275.1 uncultured Conexibacter sp.
GACGAAGGCGGCCTGGGAGCTCGGCCTGCCGATCGGATCGGTGACGACGGCGAGCGCGCCGGCCGCGATCGGCCCCGGGCCGGCCCTCGTCCTCGTCGATCCCCAGGCCGACGCCGCGGCGGCCCGGGCCCACCGCGGTCGGGCTCCACTGGCGACGGCCGGCGGCTGGACGGCCTACGGGATCGACTGCGCGACCGCCGCCAGCAGCGGCACGAGATCCAACAGCGCGGTCGGTCCGGCGGCGGCACCGAGCCGGCTCGCCGCCGGCTCCGGCTCCGGTTCCACCGGCGGCGGCGATGCGGGAGCAGGGCGCGGCGGGTTGCGGTAGGGCTGCTCGGGCTCCGAGCGCGTGCCCGCTTCGTGGTAGGCGCTCTCGACGTTGACGTCCCAGAGGTCGTGGCCGGCGCCGTCGAGGTTCTCGACGGCGCGGATCGCCGTCAGCATCGAGTGGTCGGAGTTGTTGTAGCGGTGCAGGCCGTTGCGGCCGACCTGCTGCAGGCCCGGGACTCCGTCGAGCCAGGCGCGGATCGTCGCCACCCGGCCGGCGTACTCGCCGTCGTAGATCGGATAGGCGCGGGGGACACGGACGACGTGGCCGCCGCGAACCCGGTCGGCGGCCACCAGGCCGAGCCGGTCGAGCTCGCGCGCGGCGAGCGCGACCAGCTCCTCGTCGCCGGCCGACCAGAGCCGGTCGCCGGCGAAGCAGAAGTACTCCATCCCGAGGCAGGCGCGACCGGGCTCGGGGACCATCTCCTCCGACCAGGCCCGGAAGTTCTGGATCCGGCCGACGCGCACGGCCGGGTCGTGGACGTAGATCCAGTTGTCGGGGAAGGGATCCTCACCGTCGACGATCAGGGCGACCGTCATGAAGTCGCGGTAGCGGAGCCCGGAGGCGGCAGCGGCGACCGCAGCGGGGGCGGCCGGGAGCGTGATCCGGACCGCCTCCGGCAGCGGCAACGAGGAGATCGCCGCGGCGGCGGCCAGCCGCTCGCCGCCGGCATGGACCGCGGCGAGCGACCCGTCGGCCCCGAGCTCGATCGCCTCCACCCGCGTACGCAGTCGCAGCTCACCGCCGGCCGCGATCACCTCGTCGGCCATCGTCTCCCACATCTGGCCGGGGCCGAAGCGCGGGTAGAGGAACTCGTCGATCAGGCTGCGGACCTCGCCGGGGCCGCCGAGCGGCCCCGGCAGCGCCGACCGCGCTGCCCGCAGGAAGGAGAGGCCGCGGATGCGCTGGGCCGCCCACTCCGCCCTGATCTCGCTCGTCGGCACCCCCCAGACCTTCTCGGTGTAGGACTCGAAGAAGTGCCGGAACAGGCGCCGTCCGAATCGTGCCGTCACCCACTGCTCGAAGGTCTCCGCGGCTCGCGCCCGGCGCGGGACCGCGGCGAGATAGGACGCCAGGCAGAGGGCCAGCTCCCCGGCTCCGACCTGGGTGACGACGTCGGCCGCGCGCAGCGGGTAGTCGATGAACCGTCCGCGCCAGTAGATCCGCGAGAGCCGCGGCCGCCGGACCAGCTCGTCGCCGAGCACCTCGTGCCAGATCCGCGAGACCTCGTCGCTCTTGGTGAAGAACCGATGGCCGCCGAGGTCGAACCGGTAGCCGTCGCGAACCTCGGTGCGGGCGATCCCGCCGACCGTCGCGCCCGCCTCGAAGACGACTACGGGCCTGCCCGCGCGCGCGAGCAGGTAGGCGGCGGTGAGGCCTGCCGGCCCCGCGCCGAGCACCGCAACGGCTTCCGATCTGATTGAGTTAGGCATACCTAATGTGGGATCCGGCGCCGCAGTCTATGCAAGGCCCCGCGGCCGTCGCGGAGCCGTCGGTCAGCGTCGTCGTCCCGGCCACCGACGATCCGCCGACCCTCCCCGCGGTCCGCGCCGCGATCGTGGCGCAGCTCGAGGCCGGCGACGAGCTGATCGTGCAGCGCGAGCCGGCCGGCGCCGGGCCGGCCCTGGCACGGAACCTCGGCGCCGAGCGGGCCCGCGGCGAGGTCCTCGTCTTCGTCGACGCCGACGTCGTCGCCGGGCCCGACGCCATCGCCGGGCTCCGCGCCGCCCTCAGCGGCCCCGATGCCCCCGACGCCGTCTTCGGCGCCTACGACCGCGATCCCGCGCATCCGAGCGTGGTCTCGCGCTACCGGAACCTCCTCCACCACCACGTCCACGCGACCTCGGCGGGGGAGGCCGAGACCTTCTGGGCCGGCCTCGGCGCCGTCCGCAGCGACCGCTTCCGGGCCGTCGGCGGCTTCGACCCGCTGCGCTTCCGCTCACCCTCGGTCGAGGACATCGACCTGGGGATGCGGCTGCGGGCGGACGGGGCGCGGATAGTGCTCGATCCCGCGATCCAGGGCCGCCACCTGAAGCGCTGGACGCTGCGCTCGATGCTCCGCGACGACCACCTGCGCCGGGCCCGGCCCTGGGCGCGGCTGTTGATCGAGGCTGATCGGAGCGTCCCCCGAACGCTCAACCTCACGCCCGCGCGCCGGCTCAGCGCCGCCCTCTCGGCACTGTGCGCCGGCGCCCTGCTCCTGCGCCGCCCGCTCGCCGCGGCCGCGGCCCTCGCCGCCGTCGCCGGCCTCAACCGGGGGCTGCTGCGGCTGCTCGCCGTGCGCGGCGGGCCCGGGCTCGCGGCCGCCGGCCTGCTCCTCCAGGTCGTTCACGAGATCGCGGCGACGAGCGCCGTGCCGGCAGCCGTCGTCCAGCACCGGCTCAGCCCCGACGGGGGCCCGCTGTCGTGAGCGCCGCCGGTCCCGTCCGCCTCGGCCTGGTCGGCTGCGGCCGGCTCGCCGAGCGCGCCTACGCACCGGCGATCGCCGCCTCCGGTCGGCTCGAGCTCGTCTCGGCCTGCGACCCGTCCCCGCGGCGGCGCGCGACGATCGCCGCCGGCCCGGGCGCCCGGCCGCCGGCGAGCTTCGCGACGGTCGAGGAGCTCCTCGCCGGGCCCACGATCGACGCCGTCGTCGTCGCCTCGCCGGCCGGGACCCACGTCGAGGCCGCGACGGCCGCCAGCGAGCGCGGGCTCCCGTGCCTGGTCGAGAAGCCGCCGGCCGCCACCGCAAGCGAGGCCGAGCGGCTGGCAGCGCTGTCGCCGGCGCCGGCGATCGCGTTCAACCGGCGGCTCCTGCTCGGTCGCGACCTCCGGGACCGGATCCCGGGCTCCGGCGGGCTCACGGTCCGGGCCCGGATCGACTACCGGCGCGCATCGTGGAACCCCGTCAGCGTTCGCGACGACGCGCTGCTCGACCTCGGCACCCACCTCGTCGACCTGGCGCTGTGGCTGACCGCGGCCGAGCCGCTCGAGGCATCCTGCGGGCTCGCCGAGCCCGACCGGGCCGCGCTTCGGCTCGCGACCTCGCGTGGCGTCTGCGAGCTGCGCTGCTCGACCGCCTCGATCCACCGCGAGACGGTCGCGGTCCGCCACGACGGCGACATCGTCGCCTCGCGGCGGCTCGGCGGCGTCCTCGGACTGGTCGGCGGCCGCCTCGGTCGCGGGCCCGGCGCCCTCGCCGCATCGGTGGCCGCCGAGCTGGAGCTGTTCGCCGCGGCCGTCGCCGGGGAGCCGGGCGCCGAGCTGGGGACCGCCGCCGAGGGGGCCGTGGTGATGCGGGTGCTCGACGCCGCCCGCGAGTCGGCCCGCCTCGGCGGCACGCCGGTCGCCCTGAAGCGGGACGCCTCCGCCCCCGACCGCGACCGGGCGCCGGCGTGATCGCGGTCCTGCAGCTCGACGGCACCGACACCGGCCTGCTCGAGCGCATGCTCGACGAGGGGCGGCTGCCGGTCCTCGCGTCGCTGATCGGCCGCGGCCGGCGGGTCGCGCTCGACTCGCCGGCCGCCGACCTCGCGGCCTCGAGCCTGCAGACCCTCTACACGGGCCTCGAACCGGGCGAGCACGGCCACTACTACCCGTTCCAGTGGATCGGGACGGAGGGGCGGATCCGGCTCGCGGCAGATATCGACTTCCCGCCGCCGCTCTGGGAGACGGCGTCGCTCGCCGGGCGCCGGGTCCTCGTCCTCGACCCCTACGAGAGCTCGGCGCCGCCGACGGTGGCCAACGGCGTGACCGTCTCCGGGGTCGGCTACCGCGAGCGGGTGGTCATGCCCGCCCGAGCGGTGCCGCCCGCCGCCGGCCGGCGGGCGCGACGGGCGGCCGGGCGGGCGCCGAAGGTCAACGAGACGTTCGGCCTCGCGACCGCCGCCGAGCTCCGGGCGTTGCGCGACGCGCTCCTCACCGCGCCCGACCGCACGGCGGCGGCCGCGACGGAGGCCCTCGGCTCGGGGACCTGGGACCTCGCCTGGATCGGGCTCAGCGCCGGCCACATCGCCGGCCACCAGCTTCGCGACATCGGCCTGCTCGAGTCCGCGGGGCTGCGGATCGGCGCCGGCGCGCGGGCCGAGCTCGAGACGGCGCTCGCCGACGTCTACGCCGCGACCGACGCGGCGATCGCGCGCATCTGCGAGGCACTGCCCGCCGACGCCCAGACGATCGTCGTCTCGCCGCTGGGGATGGACCGCAACTCGAGCCGCGCCGACCTGCTACCCGGGATGCTCGACGCGGTCCTGCGCGGCGGCGCGCCGGAGCGCGCCCCGGTCACCGGCCTCTGGCGGCTGCGGGCAACGGTTCCGGCGCGGCTCCGCTCCGCCGTCGCGGCGGCGATTCCCGATCGGACGGCGCTGGCGATAACGAGCCGGCTGGAGACGCGGGGGCTGGACCAGCGGGCGGCGGCCTTCGCGCTGCCCGCCGACGGGACCGGATTCATCCGGCTCAACCTCCGTGGCCGCGAGGCCCGGGGAGCGGTCGAGCCCGCCGCCGCGGACGAGCTCTGCGCGCGGATCGAGGCCGGGCTGCGCACCTTCGCCGACATCGGCGGCGGGCCCGCGGTGACCAGGGTCGTCCGCACCGGCGACGTCCACCCGGGGCCGCGATCGGAGCTCCTACCCGACCTGATCGTCGGCTGGTCCGACGCCGAGACGGTGACCCTCGAGGGCGTCGTCTCGCCCGAGCTCGGCGAGATCCGCCGCCACGGCGCCGCCAGCGGGCGGGTCGGAAACCACCCCGAGCGCTCCGACGCCTGGGCGATCGTCGCCCCGGGACCGGTCGATGCGGGCGAGCTGCGGTCGGTGGCCGACGTCGCCGCCGCGGTCGCGGGCGCGCTCGAGCTCAGGCCGCCGCGGGCGAGCCGCGGCGCCGCTCGCTGAGCAGCGAGCGGCGCTCGGCGATCATCCCGGCGGCGGTCAGGCCCTGCGCGAGGGCGACCAGCGCCCCGACGGCGAAGCCCTCGGCGGCCGCGCGCGCGAGCAGCCGCCGCGCCAGCGCGGGCCCGCGGGGTACGCGCCCCCCGCCCGGCCGGAGCGCGCGGTAGCGCGCAGCCCCGCGCCCGTAGCCGAGCTGCTGGCGGGCGAACGAGGACGCCGTCATCCGCTGGTGATGGACGACGATCGCGGCGTCGACGAGCCGGGGCGCATGGCCGGCGGCCACGGCCCGATCGCACCACTCGCGGTCCTCCCCGGCGGCGGCCGGGAAGCGCTCGTCGAAGCGAAGCTCGCGGGCGAGCCCGGCGTCGATCGCGAGGTTGCAGGACGGCGCGAAGCCGACCGTCGCGGTCGCGGGATCGAACGATGACTCGAGGATGCCGTTGGCGATCGCCTGCGAGGCGCGGGCGATCGCCGGCGCCGACGCCGACGGCAGCGTCCGTCCCGCCGCGGTGCCGGTCGCGCCGCAGCCCGCCGCCAGGAGCTCGGCCCAGCCTGCCACCGGCTCGCAGTCGTCGTCGATCAGGCAGACGACCTCGCCGGAGGCGGCGGCGATGCCGGCGTTGCGCGCGGCGGCCGGGCCGTCGCCGGCGGCGGCGAGCACCGTCGCCCCTGCGGCCGCCCTGCGGACCGCGTCGGGCATCGCCGAGCGGTCGTCGACGACGACCACCTCGACCGGAACGGACTGGCCCCGGAGCGCTCGCACGCACCGGCCCAGCGCGGCCGGCCGGTCCCGGGTCGGGACGACGACGCTGATCGTCGGGCGGCTCACGCGGGGACCGGGCGGCGCCCGGCCGAGAGCCCGAGGAGCAGGACCGCGACCGAGACGGAGACCGATGCGAGCATCACGGCGGCGGCTCCGGCGGCGCCGGCGGCGGTCACCGCCGGAATGACCAGCAGGCAGAAGGCGGCGGCGCCCCCCCCGGCGGCGCCCCCCAGGGTACCGGGCCCCCGGCGCAGGGTGGCGGGGGGCGATCTGCACGAGTATAGCGGGGCGACGGCGAT
>CAZTGN010000155.1:6265-6769 GCA_964613275.1 uncultured Conexibacter sp.
CCGCGAGGTCGCCGCCGTCCGCCCACAGGTAGCGGATCCCGGGCCGCAGGCGCAGGATCGCGAGCTGCGAGAGCCACGAGAAGAGCGGGGCGACGGCGATGATCGCGAAGGCGATCCGGAGCGCGTCGGCGGCGCCGGAGTAGGCGGGCCCGAAGACCGCCGCGACGATCGGCTCCGCCGTCGCGGCCAGGACCGCTGCGAGGGGCACCGCGACGAGGGTGCAGCGAGCCGCGAGCCGGCCGAGCTGCCGCTCCGGGCCGGCCGCGCCCTCCCGCGAGGCGGTCCGAACCGCGCCCGGGAGGAGAGCTACGAAGAGCTGCACGAAGCCGAACAGGCCGGCGGTCCCGACCCCGATCGCGAGCGCCGCGTCGGCCGTCTCGGCAGCGGTCCCGAGCAGCGCCGTCACCGGGATCGCTCCGCGAAGCCCGAGCTGGGTCAGGGCGCCGACGGCCGCCTGCAGCCGTGCGAACCGCAGCATCGGTGCCGGTGGGCGCGCGCTCGTCC
>CAZTGN010000156.1:0-6705 GCA_964613275.1 uncultured Conexibacter sp.
CCGCGCGGCGGGTCGCCGCGCAGGGCGAGGACGTTCTCGATCCCGGCCGCCGCGAGCCGGTCGAGGATCGCGTCGAGGCCGGCGATCGTCTCGCCGACGACGCTCAGGTGCGCCATCGTCTCGATCCCGTAGTCGCGCTTGATCCGGGTCGTGATCTCGACCGTCCCCTCGCGGGTCGAGCCGCCCGCTCCGTAGGTGACCGAGACGAAGCTCGGCTCGAGCCGGTTCAGGTCCTCGACGCTCGCGAACAGCTCGGCGACGCCCTCCTCGCTCCTCGGCGGGAAGAACTCGAACGAGAAGCAGGGCTCCTCGGAGGCGGCGATCAGGTCCGGTATGCGCATCGCCGCGAATCGTACGGGCTGCGGGAGGCGATGATCTAGGGTGCTCGCATGGCCGCAGGGGTCGAGCCCGGGAGCGCGGGGACCGTGATCTTCTTCCCCGAGAGCGCCTTCGGCCCGACCAACAACTGCGTCGGGATCGCCGACGTGATGCGGCGCCGCGGCTGGCGGGTCGTGTTCATCGCCGAGGAGTCGTTCGCGGGGACGTTCGTGGAGAAGGGGTTCGAGGAGCGGCTGATGCGGCTCGGCCCCGCTCCCGAGCAGGAGGAGGACCCGGGGCAGTTCTGGAAGGACTACATCCGCGAGACGGCGCCGGTCTTCCGTAGGCCGACGATCGAGCAGCTCGAGGGATTCATCGTGCCGACCTTCGAGGCGCTCCTCGACGGCGCCCGCCACGTCGACGAGCGGCTCGTCGAGATCATCGACGAGGTCGGCCCCGACGTCATCGTCGAGGACAACGTCGTCTCGTTTCCGGCGCTGCCGGCGAGCGGCGTGCCGTGGGTGCGGATCGTCTCCTGCAACCCGGCCGAGATCAAGGATCCCGACGTGCCACCGGTCTTCTCCGGCTACCCGGCCGGCGACCGCAGCGGTTGGGAGCAGTTCCGCGAGGAGCACCGGCGCGTGATCCGCCCGCTCCACGACTCCTTCGACGGGTTCTGCCGCGAGCGCGGGGCGCCGCCCCTGCCGCCCCTGGAGCTGATCCACGAATCGCCCGATCTCAACCTCTGGCTCTACCCGGAAGCGGTCGATTACCGTCGCGCCGAGCCGTTGGCAGGGAGCTGGCGCAACCTCGAGTCCTGCGTGCGGGCGACCGACGAGCCGTGGGAGCTGCCGGCCGAGCTGGCCGACGCCGAGCTCGCCCGGCGCCCGCTCGTCTATCTCAGCCTCGGCTCGCTCGGCTCCGGCGACGTCGGGCTGATGCGGAAGCTGATCGCCGAGCTCGCCGACGCGCCCTACCGCGTGATCGTCTCGATGGGCCCCCAGCACGCCGAGCTCGAGCTCGCGCCGAACATGGCCGGCGCCGAGTTCCTGCCCCAGGCGTCGCTTCTGCCCGAGGTCGACCTGATCGTCACCCACGGCGGCAACAACACGATCACCGAGGGCCTCCACTTCGGCAAGCCGATGATCGTCCTGCCGCTCTTCTGGGACCAGTACGACAACGCACAGCGAATCGACGAGACCGGATTCGGCCGACGCCTGGACACCTACGGACACGAACCGGCGGAGCTGACCGGCGCGATCGACGGGCTGCTCGCCGACGAGGCCCTCGGCCGGCGCCTCACGACCGTCTCCGCGCACCTGCGGACGACGCCCGGGACCGAGCGTGCCGCCGAGCTGATCGCCGCGGTCGGCGGCTGAGCGGCGAGGCGGCGAGCGGCGCGGTGAGCCTCGACGAGCGGCAGCGGGCGGCGGTCGCGGCCGAGCTACCCCTACTTCCTCGACCACCTCGTCGACGCGGTCGCGACCGCGGCGATCGCCCCCGGCCTGAGCCCGTTCAGGCTGCTCTCGGTCGGGACGCTGATCGTCGTCGCCTACCTGATCCTCTCGATCAAACGTGCTCCTCGCCGGCCGCTCGTTCCGCAACCTGCGCGAGCTCGCCGAGCGCGAGCCGGGAGCCTCGCGCCGCTCGCCGTCACGTAGTGTGGGCTCATGAAGCTCGGGCTTTCGATCTTTCCCACCACGGAGACGATCCAGCCCGCACGGCTGGCACGGCGGGCCGAGGAGCTCGGCTTCGAGTCGTTGTGGTTTCCCGAGCACACGCACATCCCGGTCGACCGCGAGACTCCGTACCCCGGTGGCGGTCGGCTCCCGGATCATTACCCGCGGACCTACGACCCGTTCGTCGCCCTGACCGCGGCCGCCGCCGCGACTGAGCGCCTGCTCCTCGGCACCGGCATCTGCCTGATCGTCGAGCGCGACCCGATCACAACCGCCAAGCAGGTCGCCACCCTCGACCAGATCTCGGACGGCCGGTTCCTGTTCGGCGTCGGGGCCGGATGGAACCTCGAGGAGATGCGGAACCACGGGACCGAGCCGCGGGCCCGGTTCTCGTTGATGCGCGAGCGGATCGAGGCGATGAAGCGGATCTGGGCCGATGACGAGGCCTCCTACCACGGCCGTCACGTCGACTTCGATCCGATCTGGTCATGGCCGAAGCCGGTCCAGAGACCACACCCGCCGATCCTCGTCGGCGGCAACTCCGACGGCGCCCTCGCCCGCGTCGTAGCCCTCGCCGACCAGTGGATCCCGAACCCCGAGACGCAGCTCGACGAGCTGCCTGGGCGGGTCGCCGAGCTGCAGGAGCGTGCGGCAGCGGCCGGGCGCGACCGGATCGGGGTCACCTTCTACGCCGTGAGGCCCGAGGCCGAGGCACTGGGGCAGTGTGCCGCTGCAGGCGTGGACCGCGCGGTCTTCTACCTGCCCCAGGCGCCAGCCGAGGTGGTCGAACCGCACCTCGCCGACCTCGCCGACCTCGCCGCCGAGTTCGGCTAGCCGCGGAGCTTCACCGGCCACCGGCCGGGGTCGGCACGCATGTCTTCCGGTCAGGTATCTGGCGCCGACCGGAGGAAGCGGTTGCGCATCGGAGCATTCCTCCGGAGTTGCCTACTTCAGCTGCCTGCGGAGGATCTTGCCCGAGGCCGACTTCGGGATCTCCTCGATCCGCTCGAGCAGGCGCAGCTTCTTCTGCGGCGAGACGCGCTCGGCGACGTAGGCCATGATCTCCTCGTCGTCGGCGTCGCCGGCGGCGACGACGAACCCCTTCGGCAGCTCGCCGGCCTCCTCGTCGGGGACGCCGATGACGGCGCAGTCGGCGACCGCGGGATGGGTGATCAGGATCGCCTCGAGCTCGGCCGGCGGGACCTGGAAGCCCTTGTACTTGATCAGCTCCTTGAGCCGGTCGACGATCGTGAAGTAGCCGTCCTCGTCGACCTCGGCGATGTCGCCGGTGTGCAGCCACCCGTCGGCGTCGATCGTCGCCCTCGTCGCCGATTCGTTGCCGAGGTAGCCCGTCATCACCTGCGGGCCGCGGACCCAGAGCTCGCCGCGTTCGGCGTCCTCGCCGGTCTCCGGGTCGACCAGGCGGGACTCGGTGCCGGGGACCGACAGCCCGATCGTTCCCGGCTTGATCCGCTCGGGCTCGATCGGGCAGACGTGCGTCACCGGGCTCGTCTCGGTCATCCCGTAGCCCTGCACCGTCGGCGCGCCGATCCGGTCGGCGACGGCGATGCTGAGCTCGGCGCCGAGCGGCGCCGCCCCCGAGAGGATCATGCGCAGGCTCGACAGGTCGGCGCCGTCGACGGCGGGGTGCTTGGCCAGCGCGAGGGCGATCGGCGGCACGACGTGGGCGAGCGAGACCCGGTGCTCCCCGATCAGGGCGAGGAACTGGTCGAGGTCGAAGCGCGGCATCGTCACGATCGGGACCCCGTTGCGGAGGCCGAGGTTCATGATCACGGTCTGCCCGTAGATGTGGAAGAAGGGCAGGACGCCGATCAGCACGTCGTCGTCCACGAGGTCGAAGGCGCCGGTGGTCTGCTCGACGTTGGCGATCAGGTTGCGATGGGTGAGCATCACGCCCTTCGGCAGCCCGGTCGTCCCGCTCGAGTAGGGGAGGGCCGCGAGGTCGGTGGCGGGATCGATCTCGATCGCGGGCGGCGCCGCGCCCTCGCCGAGCAGGTCGGCCAGCGTCGGCTCGTCGCCCTCGGAGGGGCCGACGACCACCACGTCGTCGATCCCGGCACCCGCGGCCGCAGCGCGCGCCGTCTCCAGGAACGGCGCGACGGTGATCAGCATCCTCGCTCCCGAGTCGGCGAGCTGGTGGGTGAGCTCGCGCTCGGTGTAGAGCGGGTTCGCGGTCGTGTTCGTGGCGTTGGCCCGCAACACGCCGTGGAAGACCACCGCGTACTCGGGCAGGTTCGGCATGAAGGTGGCGACGACGTCGCCGCGACCGACCCCGCGGGCCGCGAGCGCTCCGGCGAGCGCCTCGACCATGCCCCTGAGCTCGGCGAAGCCGATCGTCCGACCGGTCGGCCCGTCGATCAGCGCCGCGCGGTCGCCGAGGCGCCCGGCGTCGGCGAGCGTATAGGTGGCGAGATCGACGTCGGGGATCTCGGGTGCGGGCGGCGCTTCGACGATCGGCACGGTTGGGTCTCTCCTCGAGGTTCGGGGTCGTTACGGCGAGCCTATCGCCGCCCGGCTTGACGGCGGCGGCGATCCTGCTATCGTTCCGCCGCACGTACAACTGTGAAGTTGTTGAGCAGTAAAGGAGCCCAGATGACGATTCCCAGCCCGATCCCCGACGACCTCGCCGAGATGATCGCCGCCCGGCTGCGGGTTATCGGCGACCCGAGCCGGATCCGCATCCTCGACCAGCTACGTGACGGCGAGCTCTCCGTGACCGCGCTCGCCGATCGCCTCGGGACGAGCCAGCAGAACGTCTCCAAGCATCTCGGGATCCTCCACCAGGCCGGCATCGTCAGCCGCCGCAAGGACGGCACCAGCGCGCTCTACAGCGTCGCCGACGCGAGCGTCTACGAGCTCTGCGAGCAGATCTGCGGCGGCCTGCAGAGCCGCCTCAGCGAGCTCAGCGAGATGGTCGGAGGCCGGTCGTGAGCGGCGGCTGCGAGACCGAGCGCAGCGGCCGTTGGCCGCTCGAGCGGGCCCTGTTCGCGATCGCCGGCACGGTGGTGCTGATCGGTGCCGCCCTGAGCGCGCTCGTCAGCCCCTGGTTCCTGCTGCTCGTCGCCTTCGTCGGGGTCAACCAGTGGCTCTACGTCCTCGCCGGCGACTGCCCGATGTCGCTGCTTCTGACCCGGGTGTTCGGCCTGCGGAAGCTGGTGGTCCGGTGAGTCTCGCCACCGAGGCCGAGCCGGTCACGCCGACGCCCGAGCCCGAGCCGGCCACCGATCCGGGGCCGATCGGACGGCTCGGGCGCTGGGCGTCCGAGCACGCGGGAATCGTCTTCGCCGCCTGGGCGGTCCTCGCCGTCGCGCTCGGCGCCTTCGCCCCGAAGGTCGAGCACGCGCTCTCCGGCGCCGGCTGGCAGGCGAACGGATCCGAGTCGGTCGTCGTCCGCGACCTCGTAGAGCGCGAGTTCAGCGGGCTCAACAGCACCGGCCTGATGGTCGTCGTCCACAGCTCGACCGAGACGGTCGCCTCGCCGCAGTTCCGGCGGACCGTCGCCGCTGTCACGAGCGAGCTCGAGGCCGACCCGCGGATCGCGACCGTCGCGCCACCGGCGCCGCGGGCGACGATCAGCGCCGACCGGCACACCGCGATCGTGATGGCCGGAGCCGGCGCCGACAGCAACGAGATGGTCCGGGCCGCGGATGACCTCAAGGGGCCCCTGACCACGCTCGGCACCCCCGAGGTGCAGGTCGCGGTCACCGGCGCGTCGGGGATGTGGTCCGACTTCAACGAGGCGAACCGCGAGGCGATGATGAAGTCGGAGATGATCAGCTGGCCGGTGACGCTGGCGATCCTCGTCCTCGCGTTCGGCTCGCTCGTCGCCGCGGGGCTGCCGCTGCTGCTGACGATCCTCGGGCTCGTCGCCTCGGCCGGCTCGCTCTACCTGTTGACCGAGCTGGCGCCGATCTCGATCTGGGCGATGAACTTCGCGCTGATGTTCGCCCTCGCGCTCGGGATCGACTACGCGCTGTTCATCGTCTACCGGTTCCGCGGCGCCCTGTTCGGGGCCGGCAAGCGGCCGGCCGATGCCGTCACCGAGACCATGGACACGGCCGGCAAGGCGGTTCTGTTCAGCGGCGTCACCGTCCTGATCTCGCTCACGGCCGTGATGCTCGTCGACAGCCCCGCGTTCCGCTCGATGGCGCTCGGGATCATGCTCTCGGTCATCTTCGTCCTCGCGGCGACCCTGACGTTGCTGCCGGCGGTGCTCGGCAAGCTCGGGACGAGGGTCGACAGGCTCGCCCTGCCCTGGGTGCACTCGGGCGAGCACCGCTCGCCGCGGTTCGCCGCCTGGGGCGAGTGGCTCTGGCGGCACCCCTGGATTCCGGGCATCGCCTCCGCCCTGCTGCTCGTGGCGCTCGCCCTGCCGATCCTGCGGCTCGACACCGGCATGCCCTCGATCAAGGTCGTGCCCGAGGACGACACGAGCCGGCAGGGCTACGAGCTCGTCCAGCGGGAGTTCGGCCCCGGGGCTCCGGGGTCCCTGCAGATCGTCGCGCCGGCCGCCGACGCGCGCCGCGTCGCCGTCGCGCTCGGCGCCGACCCCGGGATCGCCCAGGTGCTGCCCGCACAGCCGGGGGCGTCCGGCGATGTCGTCCTGATCCAGGCCGTCCCCGGCAGCGATCCCTCGGCCGCCCACTGGAATTCGCGGCGGGCCTCGCGCAACTCGGGCGGGATCCAC
>CAZTGN010000157.1:0-6514 GCA_964613275.1 uncultured Conexibacter sp.
CCGCGCAGCCCTTGCCGACGTCGCCGAAGCCGAGCTCGCGCGCGACCTTGCCGCCGATCTTCACGTCGGTGGCGCGCTTGATGCCGTCGACCAGCGAGTGCCGGCAGCCGTAGATGTTGTCGAACTTCGACTTCGTCACCGAGTCGTTGACGTTGATCGCCGGGAACAGCAGCGTCCCCTCCTCCTGCATCTGATAGAGGCGGTTGACGCCGGTCGTCGTCTCCTCGGTGACGCCGCGGACGGAGGCGCCGATCCGCGTCCACTTGTCCGGATCCTCCGCCAGCGAGCGGGTCAGCAGCTCGAGGACGACGCGGTACTCCTCGCTGTCGGCCGTCGCCGGGTCGGGAACGCGGCCGGCGGCCTCGAACTCCGCGCCCTTGTGGACGAGCAGGGTGGCATCGCCGCCGTCGTCGAGGATCATGTTCGGCCCGCCGTCCCGATCGGGCCAGCTCAGAGCCTTGTCGGTGCACCACCAGTACTCCTCGAGCGTCTCGCCCTTCCAGGCGAAGACGGGTACCCCGCGCGGATCCTCGACGGTGCCGCCGCCGACGACGATCGCCGCTGCCGCCGGGTCCTGGGTCGAGAAGATGTTGCAGCTCGCCCAGCGGACCTCGGCCCCGAGCGCGGTCAGCGTCTCGATCAGGACCGCGGTCTGGACCGTCATGTGCAGCGAGCCGGTGACCCGCGCCCCGGCCAGCGGCTGGGTCGGCATGTAGTCGGCGCGGATCTGCATCAGCCCCGGCATCTCGTGCTCGGCGAGCTCGATCTCCTTGCGTCCGAGCGCGGCCAGCCCGAGGTCGGCCACCTTGTAGTCGAGCGAGGCGGCGGTCTCAGTGGCTCCCATCGAAGAATCTCCTATCGGTCGCGGAGCTCGATGCTCCTGATTGAAGATCCTGCGAAGCACCCGGCGCATGCGGCCGGAGCCTCTCCCCGATGCCGGGACGGCGCGCAGCGGATCTCGTGCATGCGCGCGTGATTATGCCGCAAGGCCGGCCCCGTTTCGACCGCACGGGCGTCCGTGGGCACGACCGGACCGCCTCGTACGTTGTCGCCCGTGCTGAGCGTCGCCAAGCGCGAGCCGTCGGCGATCCTGTTCGCGGGGCAGATCCTCGCCGTGCTCATCTACCCGCTTCTGACCGGCAGCGTGGGACGGGCGCTGTTCAGCATCCTCGGCATCGCGCTGCTGGGCCTCGTCGTGCTCGCCGTCCGCGGGACGCCCGGGCTCACCGCCGTCGCCATCGGCCTGGCGCTGCCGGCCTCGGTCCTGCTCTTGATCCAGGTCGTGACCGGCAGCGACGAGCTCTTGCCCTACTCCTCGGCGCTCGAGGCGGTGCTCTACTTCTACGCCGCCGGCGCCATGGTCGCCTACATGGTTGCCGACCACGAGGTGACGCGCGACGAGCTCTGGGCGGTCGGCGCGACCTTCACCCTGCTCGCGTGGGCATTCGCCTACTCCTACGTGGTCTGTCAGGCGATCGAGCCGGAGACGTTCACCGCCGCCGTAGCGCCGACCGCGGAGCGGGGCTGGATGGAGCTGCTGTTCATGAGCTTCACGACGCTCTCGAGCACCGGCCTCGGGGACGTCATCCCGGTCAAGTCGTTCGGCCGCGGCCTGGTGATGATCGAGCAGATGGTCGGGCTCGCCTTCGTCGCGATGGTCGTCTCCCGCCTCGTCGGGCTGACGATCTTCCGTCATCGGAGCTGACGCGGCATCGCGGCGCGACGACCGCCGGCCGCCTGGTTGCGCGGGGGCCGCAGGCCTCCGTCGCCCTCAGCCGCGCCAGTAGCTGCGGGTGAGCACCACCGCCACGGGGATGATCTCGATCCTGCCCAGCCACATCAGCATGGTGAGGATCGCCGTCGAGAGGTCGGAGAGGCCCGCGTAGGAGCCGAACGGCCCGGTCGCCCCGAAGCTCGGGCCGACGTTGCCGATGCAGGCCGCGGCGGCCCCGATCGCGTCGAAGGCGGAGAGGTCGGCGCCGACGCGGCGGGCGTCGAGCAGCAGCCCGATCGCCCCGACCGCGAAGACGAGCAGGTAGAGGAGGACGAAGGTGATCGCCGAGCGGATCGCGCGCTCGTCGATCAGCCGGCCGCTGATCCGGATCGGCATCACCGCCTCGGGATGGATCGTCTGCCGGACCTCGCGGCGGACGACCCGGAACAGCAGCAGGTGACGGACGACCTTGATCGAGCCGCCGGTGGACCCCGCCGAGGCGCCGACGAACATCAGCAGCAGCAGGGTCAGGATCGCCAGCGACCCCCAGAGCGTGTAGTCGGCGCTCGCGAAGCCGGTCGTCGTCATGATCGAGACGGCCTGGACCGATGCTTCGCGGATCCCGCTGCCGAGGCCGGGGGCGTTGCCGCTGGCGAACAGCTCGACGGCGATCAGCGTCGCCCCGATCGCCAGGAACGCCAGGTAGAGACGCAGCTCCTGATCACGAGCGAGGACCCGCGGATGCCGCTCGATGATCAACCGGTGCAGGCGCAGGAAGTTGACGCCGGCGAGGATCATGAACAGGCAGAGCGCCCACTGCGTGATCGGGGCGAAGGCGGCGATCGAGTCCTGCTCGGTCGAGAACCCCCCGAGCGACAGCGCCGAGGTGGCGTGGGCGAAGGCGTTGAACGGGGTCATCGCGGCGTCGAGGCCGACCCATCCGATCACGCAGAGGATCAGGATCGCGACCGCGGTCAGCCCGAGATACAGCGTCCACAGGCGTCGCGCCGTCTCGCGGATCGTCGCCGTGAACCGCTCGATCTCGGTCGGCCCGGGCAGCTCCCGCTGCAGGAGCTGACGGCCGCCGATCCGCAGTCGCGGCAGGACCGCGATCGCGAGGATGATGATCCCCATGCCGCCGAGCCAGTGGCTGAGCTGGCGCCAGAAGAGCATCGCGTGGTCGAGCGCGGGGATGTCGTCGAGCACGGTCGCGCCGGTCGCGGTGAAGCCGGAGACCGCCTCGAAGTAGGCGTCGATCGGCCGGTCGAGCTGCGGCCCGCCCCCGAGCAGGAAGGGCAGCGCCCCGAACGCGGGCACGATCAGCCAGATCAGCGCCACGGCGAGGAACCCCTCGCGCGGGCGCAGGTGCTCCGCCTCGCCGGGCGGGCTGATCCTGTCGAGGAGCAGGCCGGCTAGTCCCGCCGCGGCGCCGGCGACGAGGAAGGGCCAGGCCCGATCGCCGTAGCCGATCGCGACCGCGACCGGAAGCAGGAACGCGAGCGCGAACCACTTCAGCAGGCCACCGACCAGGTCGAGGACGGCGGCGACGTCGACGGCCGTCAGCCGTCTAGGCCCGACGGAGCCGGCCGGGCTCACAGCGCGCGCTCGACGACGGCGGCGCGCTCGGAGTCGACCATGACGATCACCCGGTCATCGGGCTGCAGGACGGCGTCGTCGTCGGCGAAGAGGATCTCGCCGTCGCGGATCAGGGCCCCGAAGACGACCCCCGCCTCGGGCGGCTCGGAGATCCGGCGTCCCACCATCGGGCTGTCGTGCCGCATCGTCAGATCGAGGACCTCGAAGCGGTCGTCGTCGAGCATCACGATCTGGTGGATCCGCGGATCGTGGGCGTAGCGCGTCATCAGCGCCGCGGTCTCCATGCGCGGGTTGACCGCGACGTTGACGCCGCCGAGCTCGAAGATCTCCTCGGAGATCGGGTCCCGCATCACCGCGACCGTGAGCGGAACGCCGCGCGCGCGGGCGAGGTGCGCCGCGTACAGGTTCTTCGGGTCGTCGCCCATCGAGAACACCGCAGCGGTCGCCCGCCCGATCAGGTCGCCGGCGAAGAACTCGCTGTCGAGGCCGTGCGCGTGGTAGACCTCGGCATCGGGGAGCTGCTCGGCGACGCGCCGGGCCTGCTCGGCGTGGGCCTCGATCATCCGCACCCGGACGCCGCGCTCGAGCATCACCCGGGCCACGGCCGTCCCGACCCGGCCGGCGCCGAGCAGGACGACGTCGGTGATCGCGAGCCCCTCGGGGGCGAGCAGGCGGCTCCAGCGCCGCGCGACCGACGGCAGCGCCAGCACCACCACCCAATCGCCCGGCTCGATCGTCTCCTCCGGTCGCGGCAGCAGGCGCTTCTCGCCGCGCACGATCGCCATCACCCGCGAGTCGGCGGGAATCGCAGCCGTCGCCAGGGTGTGGCCGATGATCCCGTCGGCCGCCGCGTCCCGGGGTACCTCGAACTCGACGAGCTGCAGTCGTCCCTCGGCGATGTCATCCACCTGGGCGGTGCCGGGGAGCCCGATCACGCGCAGGATCGCGTTCGCGGTCTCGAGCTCGGAGGAGACCATCGCGTCGACGTCGATGTCGCCCTCGCGCCAGGCCTCGATGTAGTCGGCGTCGGTCATCCTGACCACGGTCCGTGCGCTCGACAGGCGCCGGATCAGCATCGCGGCGACCAGGTTCGCCTCATCGCGCGGGGTGCAGGCCAGGGCGAGGTCAGCCTCGCCCACGCCGGCCCGCTGGAGGATCGACCGGGTGGCGCCGTCGCCCTCGACCGTGCGGCAGTCGGCGAGCTGGGAGACCGCGAGCAGGCGCTCCGGGTCGATGTCGATCAGCGTCAGCTCGTGGCTGTCCTGGAGCGCCTCGACGACTGCCTGGCCGACCTGACCGGCGCCGATCACGACGACCTTCACCGGGACGCTCCGGCTCCCCGCCGGGGCCGCATGCGCACGATGGCTGCGGTCACGCGCGGCAGCTTACGACGACCTGCCGCCGCCCGCCGATCCGGACGCGACCCACCGTCCCCGCCGCCGCAGCGATCGGGATCGGGCCGACGATCCGGCGAGATCCCGATCGCTGGCCGATCGGTCTCCGGGCCCCCTTGCCGATCGGCCTCCGGCGGCGCCCATATCAGCCGAGCCGCTCGGCGATGCCCGTCGCGACCTGCTGCGCGCAGGCCATGATCGTCAGCATCGGGTTGGCCTTGACGGAGGTGGGAAAGAGGCTCGCGTCGGCGACGTAGAGGCCGGCGAGGTCGTGGCACTCGCCGCTGGGGGCGACGACCGACCGGCGCGGGTCGGCGCCGATCCGGGCGGTGCCCATCGGGTGGAAGCCCTCGAGGCGCAGCTCCGCGGGCGAGTGGCGGCCGCGCTCGAGCACGTTGACCTCCTCGCCGGGGGACAGCGTCGGCACGCGGGCGAGCGGCGGATAGACCTCGCGGGCTCCGGCCGCGAAGTGCAGCTCGGCGGCGCGGGCGATGCCGAAGCGGAGCGCCGCGGCGTCGTCGCGCTCGAGCTCGTAGCTGATCCGCAGCGTCGAGCCGTGCGGCCGCACCCGCCCCGCGGAGCGCTCCGACAGGTGCACGCCGATCACGCCGAGCCGGTCGAACTCCTCGATCCGCGCGGTGAGCTCGGGACCGGCGCCCGGCAGCGAGGGGGCGGCGAAGGCGAGCGGGGTGAAGGTCGCCTCGAGGAACAGGCCGCGGTCGATCCACTCGTCGACGAGCCAGCTCTGCATGACGCCGTCCCAGCCCCGCACCTGCTCGTCGTAGCGGGCGCCGACCCAGCAGGCGGGATGGACGCGCAGCCCGCGGCCGAGCATGCCGGAGCGGTTGGCGATCCCCTGGCGCAGGAGCAGCTCGGGCGTCCCGAACGCTCCCGCGGCGAGCACCACCGCGCGGGCGCGCAGCTCCCACGGGCGCCCCCGACCGTCGACCGTGCCCTCGACCCCGACCGCGCGTCCGCGCTCGACGACGACCCGCCGGACGTGGACGCCGGCGCGCACCCGCGCCCCCGCGGCGACGGCGCGGGGCAGCTCGGATACGTGCATCGCCTGCTTGGCGTCGATCGGGCAGCCGGTGGCACAGCTCGCGCAGCGCCGCAGCGGCGGCGCGTTGCGGGTGATCGGGCGGTTCGACGCGCCGACCGCCTCGGCGCCGAGCCGGCACAGCTCCGCGTTCCGCCCGGCGGTCGCCGGGTCGACCGGCGTCACCCCGAGAGCCTCCTCGACGGCCTCGAAGCGGCCGTCGAGCCCGGTCGCCCAGCCCACGCCGTGCTCCTCGCGCCAGCGCAGCAGCACGTCGTCGGGCGCCCGCAGGCAGGTGCCGGAGTTGATCACGGTCGTCCCGCCGACGCAGCGCCCGACCGGCACCGGGATCGAGGGTCGTCCCTCGCACACGGTCAGGCCCCCGTCGCGGTAGAGCGCCAGGAGCGCCGCGAGCGGGTCGGACGGGTAGTCGGCGCCGTCGTGGTAGTCGCCCTGCTCGACGACGACGACGTCGAGCCCCGCCTCGGCGAGGACGCGCGCCGCCGCGGCGCCGCCCGCTCCCGAGCCGACGATCGCGACGTCGCAGCTCTCGCCGCCCTCGGGCGGGGCCAGCGCCTCCCGGTCGAGGGTCGCCACGGCCTCGCAGGGCTGCGCGGGGGAGGCGGGCTCGCAGCCCGGCTGCCAGCCGGTGGCCGCCTGCACGCGGGCATCGCTCGCGTAGCCGAGGCAGGCCAGCCCCTTGAGCAGCAGGGTCACCTCGCGAGCCACGCCCCAGCGGCCGCGCGCCATCCGGTCGATGTTCGGGGTGCG
>CAZTGN010000158.1:0-6426 GCA_964613275.1 uncultured Conexibacter sp.
TGATCGCGCTGACGATCCCGCCGAGGTCGAACAGGTCGTCGTCGCCGATCCCGAGCCACTTCGTGAAGATCACCCAGCCGAGCGCCGCCCCGCAGAGCCCGAGGACGGTCGACAGCAGCCACGAGCGCCAGCCCCTGAGCCCGCTGAAGACGTCCGGCATCAGAACCCTTGCGATCACCCCCGCGAGGAAGCCGAGGATGAGAGCACCGATCACGTCTACCTCCGATCGTCGGGCGTCGAGTCGGGCCGAGCCTATCCAAAGTCCGGTGACGCGGGCAGGCGCGCGGGTGGGGGGACCCGATCCGGCCTATGCTCGGACCGCGATGGACGTTTCGGCGCGGACGGCGATCGGACGGCTCCGCTGGCTGCAGCGTCTCGTCGCTGCCGGCTCGGCGCCCGGCGACTCCGAGGAGCTGCGGTTGCGGAAGTCCGTGCTCGTCCTGTCGGCGTCGCTGATGGCGAGCCTCGCCTCGATCTGGGTCGTCACCTACGCCATCCTCGGGCTCTGGACCTCGGCGGCGATCCCGTTCGTCTACCAGCTCGCCTCGGCGACCAGCATCCTCGTCTTCGCCCGGGCCCGCCGCTACGTCCTCTTCCGGCGCAGCCAGCTCGCGATGAGCCTGGTCTTCCCGTTCCTGCTGCAGTGGAGCCTGGGCGGCTTCGAGTCCTCGTCGGCGGTCGGGATCTGGGGGGTGACCTCGCCGCTCGGTGCGCTGCTCTTCTCCGGGGCTCGGCGGTCGGTCCCGTGGTTCGCCGGGTTCGTCGGGCTCGTCGCCGTCTCGGTGGCGCTCGACCCGACCCTCGCCGCCTCGGCGCCGGACGTTCCGACCGGTGTCGCCGTGGCCTTCTTCGGGCTCAACATCGTCGGCGTCTCGGCGACCGCCTACGCGCTCCTGCAGCACTTCGTCCGCGCTCGCGACCGGGCCCGGGCCGAGCTCGAGGAGCAGCATCGGGCCCTCGAGCTCGAGCAGGCGCGGTCGGAGCGCCTGCTGTTGAACGTGCTTCCCGAGCCGGTGGCGGCGCGGCTCAAGTCCCGACCGGGGGTGATCGCCGACCACCACCCGTCGGTGACGGTCCTGTTCGCCGATCTGATCGGGTTCACCCGGCTGGCCGAGCGGCTGCCGGCGGACGAGCTGGTCGCCGTGCTCGACCGGATCTTCGCCCGCTGGGACGCGCTCGCCGCCGAGCGCGGCGTCGAGAAGATCAAGACGATCGGCGACGCCTACATGGCGGCGGCCGGCGTGCCGGAGCCGCGCCCCGACCACGTCGAGGCGATCGCGTCGCTGGCGCTCGCGATGCGCCCCGAGCTCGAGCGCTGCGCCGAGGAGACCGGCCTCGAGCTCGATATCCGGGTCGGCATCGACACCGGCCCGGTCGTCGCCGGCGTGATCGGCCAGTCGCGCTTCATCTACGACCTCTGGGGCGACACCGTCAACACCGCGAGCCGGATGGAGTCGCACGCCCCGCCGGGGACGATCCAGGTCACCGAGCGGGTCCGCGACCGGCTCGAGCCCGGCTTCGATCTCCGTCCCCGCGGACCGATCGCGGTCAAGGGCAAGGCGACGATGGCCGCCTACCTGCTGCTCGACGAGCGCCCGCGGCCGGCGGCGAGCGGAGCGGAGCGCTGAGCGGCCCGCCGGGGCCGACGCGCTCAGACCTTCTTCGGCTTGTAGGTCCAGCCGGCGCCGGTGACGGCGTCGATGATCGGGTCGCGGAGATCCGACCAGGCGAACCCGTAGCCGGACTCGTCGGCGCCGCCCTCGGTCGAGTGCGGCCCCAGCCAGGCGACGACGTGCACGGTCTCGCTGCCGATGTGCTGGCCGCGCTCCCAGGCGAGCCCGGCCGAGAACGAGCCGCCGGCGCCGACCTCGGCGTCGCCGGTCGTCTTCAGGGCGATGCCGGCCGCCTCGTGGTCGGACTCGTCGAGGTCGATCTCGAAGGCCCTGTACAGGTACTCCGCGCCGGCGCCGCCGGGCCCGGCCGAGGCGATCCTCGCCGACCAGGCAACGACGATCGTGCCGTCCTCCTCGGCGGTCTCGATCCCCTTGCCGGTGATCGCCAGAAGCCGCCTGCGGACCTCCTCCGCCGGCTGGGGATCGACCCCGTCCTCGGGCCTGGCGGCGGTGACGATCCCGCGCCCCTTCTCCTTGAGCTTGTCCAGGAATCCCATCGGCCCGTTATAGCGACACGGGCCTGCCGGCGCAGGCGGGCACGACATCGCTCTACCCTGTCGGTGGGTGGTATCGGATCCGCATCGGTTGAGTCCCTGGCTGACCGTGCTCGCGGTCCTCGCGACGCTGCTCGCGCTCGTTCTCGTCGGTCGCGACGCCTACCGTCACGCCGAGTCCGAGCGGTGGGCGGATTCTCCGAGGGCGGGGGTCGCCGGGCTTCCGGTCGCCGCGCTCCGCGAGCCGCAGGCCCCCGTCGCCGACCGCGCCGTCCCGCCGCCGGTGGCCGTGCCGGAGACCGTGATCGTGCCGTCGTCGGGGGGCGGGGCGGAGGAGCCGATCGTGCGCGTGCGCGACGGCGAGCGGGTCGCGCTGCACCGCTCGCCGGGCGGGGCGGTGGTCGCCGAGGTCGATGACGAGACGCCCTTCGGATCGACGACCGCGTTCGCGGTCAACCGCAGCCGTCCCGGCTGGCTCGGCGTTCCCTCGGAGGAGCTCCCGAACGGGGAGCTGGCCTGGGTCCGCGCCGACCCCGAGGAGCTGCAGGGGGACACGACCCCCTACCGGATCGTCGTCGACCTCTCCGCTCACGAGGCCCGCCTCCAGCGCGCCGATGAGGTCGTCCGCGAGTGGCCCGTCACCGTCGGCACGGCGGCGACGCCGACGCCGACCGGGAGCTACTCGGTCACCGACCTGATCGAGGGCGGGCTCAACCCGGTCTACGGCTGCTGCGCGATCGCGATCAGCGCCACCCAGCCCTACCTGCCCGCGGGCTGGACGGGCGGGGACCGGATCGCCTTCCACGGCAACGGGACCGGTGAGTCGCTCGGCGTCGACGCCTCCAACGGCTGCATCCGCAGCCCCGACGGGGTGTTGCAGGCCGTGATCAGGGCCGTGCCTCTGGGAACGCCGGTCCGGATCACCGAGTAGCCGGCGGGCGCCGCCGCCCCCTGCCGCGATCGCGGCCGCCGGTGGTCGGGGGGGCGGGGAGTGCGGGAGACTGCAGCCCGTGCAAGCGCAGGCCTTCGAGCCCCCCGGCTCCGCCGAGATCGCCGCCGCCAGGGCCCTGCTGGCCCCGTGGCGGGCGTTGACCGACCCGCGGATCGACGGCTACGAGAACCTGCCGGCGGACGGCCGCTACCTGCTGGTCGGAAACCACACGACGCTCGGCGTCTTCGACGTTCCCTTCGTCGTCCTCGGGATCTACGACGAGACCGGCGTGCTGATCCGCTCGCTCGGCGACCGCCAGCACTTCCGGGTGCCGCTGTGGCGCGCGATCCTGACCCGCTTCGGGGCCGTCGACGGCAGCCGCGACAACGCCCGCCGCCTGATGCGGGCGGCAGAGGCGGTCCTCGTCTTCCCCGGCGGCGGGCGCGAGGTGGCGCGCCGGCGCGGCGACTACTACCCGCTCGTCTGGCGCGAGCGGATCGGCTTCGCCCGCCTCGCGCTGGAGCACGGCTACCCGGTCGTGCCGTTCGCGATGGTCGGCGTCGACGACATGTGGGACGTGGTCGCCGACGCCGACGATGCGATCTACGCGCCGGCGCGGGAGCTGGCGCGCCGGGTCGACATCGACCCCGAGCTGCTGCCGCCGCTCGTCCGCGGCCTCGGGCCGACGCCGCTGCCGCGCCCGCAGCGGATCTACGCGCGGATCGGGGCACCGATCGAAGCTCGCGCGTTCGGAAGCTCGTGGGCCGACGGCGAAGCGGCCGCGGCGCTGCGCGACGCCGTTCGCGAGGCGATCGCCGCGACGATCGACACGCTCCTCGCCGAGCGCGAGGATGACGCCGCCCGGCGGCTGCTGCCGCGTCTGGGCGGCCGGGCGAGCCGGCTCACCCGTTCGCAGGCCGTGGCGCTGCGGGCGCGGTTGTCCGGTCGCGCCGGGGCCGGATCGGCCGGTGGAGGGTCGCAGCGCGGGTGAGCGGCAGCGGCGGCCGCCGCCCGGCGGCTCCGGCGCCGATAGGGTGCGGCACGTGGCCATGCCCGCGGCAGCGACGATCCGGTGACGCCGGAGGTGCTCCGATCCGACGCCAACGCCGGCAAGGTGGCGCTCGTCACCGGCGGCGGCACCGGGATCGGGCGCGGAGCCGTTCGCGCGCTGGCCCGATCGGGGGCGCGGGTGGCGATCTGCGGCCGCCGCGACGGGCCCCTCGAGGAGGTCCGGGCCGGCCTCGAGGAGGAGGGGGCCGAGTGCATGGCGGTCCGCTGCGACATCCGCGAGCCCGACCAGGTCGAGAGCATGGTGGCGGCGATCGGCGAGCGCTTCGGCCCGATCGATGTCCTGGTCGCCAACGCGGGCGGCCAGTTCGGCGCTCCCGCGGCGGAGATCAGCGGCAAGGGGTGGCGCGCGGTCGAGCGCCTCAACCTCGACGGCAACTGGGACCTGACGAGGCGGATCGCCACCGCGGCGATGATCCCCGCCCGCCGCGGGCTGATCGTCTTCGTCGGCTTCTCGCCGCGGCGCGGGATCCCGGGGTTCGCCCATGCCTGCGCGACGCGCGCGGCGCTCGAGAACCTCGCCTCGGGCCTGGCGCTCGAGTGGAGCCGGTTCGGGATCCGCTCGGTCTGTCTGAGCTGCGGTCCGATCGAGACGGAGGGGCTCGCCTCCTACGGCCCGGACTCGCTCGAGGAGTCGCGCCGCACGGTTCCGCTCGGCCGGCTCGGCAGCGAGGACGAGGTCGGCCAGACCGTCGCGTTCCTGGCCAGCCCCGGCGGGGCGTTCATCACCGGCACGACGATCCTCGTCGACGGCGGGGTCGACGCCTGGGGCCTCGCCGAGCCGCCGCCGGCGCCCGCTTAGCCCGGATCAGGCGGCTCGCTCAGAGCCCGCGCCCGAAGCCGCTGTGCTTGTTCTGGACGGCGTGCCCCTCGTCACGGGACATGTCGCTGTCGATCATCCGCTCGCTGCCCGACGTGTACGTGCCGCGCTCCTTCGCCGGCTTGTCGATCCGCGCGTCGATCCGGTCGAGCAGCGCGCCGATGCGCTTGCCGATGCTGCTGACAATCCCCATGGGCAGAGGGTCGCATCTCCGCGGTGGCCGGTCAACCGCTTCCGTCCCGGCGCCACGGTGGGCCGACCGGGCAGCGAGGGGAGGGCGTCGGGCGTCTCCTAACCTGGGAGCGGTGAAGGAAGCGTTCGGCCCACCGCTGCGGGCGGCCGCCCTGACCGCGCTGGTCGGGCTGCTCGCCTGGTTCCTGCTCCGGCCGCCCTCGCTCGACGGCCTCGAGAGCCTGTTGCAGATCCTGCTCGGGGCGGCGGTGATCATCCTCCTCACCGCCTGGGCGGTGACGGCGCTGAGCGGCGAGGAGATGCCCGAGCCGGAGTTCCGGCGGCTCGTCGACCGCAGCGACGCCCTCGCCCGACTGCCGCCGCCGGCGGCACCGCCGAGCGAGTTCGACGAGCTGGTGATAGCGGCGCTCGACGAGCTCCCGGCCGAGTTCCTGGAGGTGCTGCGGGACACGCCGGTGGTGGTCTCGACCCGCGGTCACGAGCACCATGCCTACGGCCACTACATCGGCGGCACCGTCGCCCGCGACGTCCATCCCGACCACATCGTCGTCTACCAGGACACGCTCGAGCGCGACTTCGGCCACGATCCCGAGCTTCTGCGGGCGCAGGTCCGGCGCACCGTCCGCCACGAGCTCGCCCACCACCTCGGCTGGGACGAGGGCGGCGTGCGCGGGCTCGGGCTCTGATCCGGGTACCTAGCCGCCGACGAAGCGCGGGTCGCGCGCCAGGCAGGCCCTGACCCCGCGCGCGATCAGCTGCGCCCGGTAGTCCGCTCCCTCGGGCGTCGGGTGCAGGTCGTCGGGCTGCATCAGCTCGGGGTGGGTGGCGGCGGCGCGCGCCCAGTCCGGAACCTCGGTGTTCGGGTGGCTGGCCGCGAACGAGCGCACCACCCGGTTCTTGCCGGCGGTGTCGATGCCGTTGACCGGCGGTGCGTGAATCGTCGGGACGACGAGACAGCGGTCGCCGGCGATCTCCGCGACCTTGTCGAGGTTGGAGGCGAGGATCTCGGGGTAGGCGGGGTTGTCGTTGGTGCCGGCGTCGAAGACGATCACCGAGTGGGCAGGGTCGTAGCTCTCCTGGAACAGGTCGAAGATCTGGATGCTGTTGTAGCCGCCCTCGGCATTGATGGTGAGCGGCACGCCGGGAAGGTGGTCGTCCAGGTAGGGGGATGTTCCAACCTCGAGGCTGTCGCCGACGACCAGCACCTCGCCGGAGCCGTCGAGGTGCGTCCTGATCGTGGGCGACGGC
>CAZTGN010000159.1:0-6354 GCA_964613275.1 uncultured Conexibacter sp.
CCAGCTCGGCGACGTGATGAAGGAGTCGGCGCGGATCGCGCTCTCCTACGTGCGCGGCCACGCCGAGGCGCTCGGGATCGACCGCGAGGCCCTCGCGGGCCACGAGTTCCACGTCCACGTCCCGGCCGGGGCGATTCCCAAGGACGGGCCGAGCGCCGGGATCACGATCACCACCGCGCTCACGTCGCTTCTGACCGGCCGACCGGTCAAGCACACCGTCGGCATGACCGGCGAGGTGACGCTGCAGGGCCGGGTGCTGCCGATCGGCGGGCTCAAGCAGAAGGTGCTCGCCGCCCACGCGGCCGGGCTCACCGACGTCGTCATCCCCGAGCGCAACCGCGGCGACCTCGAGGACGTGCCCGAGGAGGTCCGCGAGGCGATGAGCTTCCACCCGGTCTTCACCGTCGACGAGGTGCTGGAGGTCGCACTCGAGCCCGATCCGGTGCCGGCGGTCGCCTGAGCGCCGGCCCTTGGCCGATAGGCCCGGGCCCGGCGGGCAGCGGCCCCGGCGGCGCGACTCGCTGCGCTCGCGCTGACTGCCGCCGGCACCGCAACCCGCCGGGCCCTCCGCGTCTTGCCGAGCGGTGGCCGCCTCAGAGCAGGCGGCAGACCATTGACCAATGGGCGCGGAGGAGCGAGCGGAGGGGACGTGAGCGCGACGCGGAGCCGAGGAAGTCGCTGTCGAGGTCGGGCGTCAACACGGCCGCGAAGGCGGCGGCATCCAGCCGGGCCGCGCGCTGGATCGCGCGGCGCTCGCTGCGCAGGCGTGGCAGCGCCGCGATCACGTCGGCGTCGGCGCGGAGCTTCTGGCCGAGCCAGCCGCCGGCGAGGGCAACCGCGTGGAGGGCGAGCTCGGTCGCCGCGAGCGCGGGGAGCAGGAGGAGGAGCAGGCGGCGTGGATATGTGCGGATGATCGTCGCCCAGCGGTTGCGCTCCAGGTAGCGCCACTTGGCGGCGCCCTTGTCGAACTCGTAGTCGTGGTCGGAGACGGCGCCGGGCTCGATCCCGGCCGCCAGCCCGGCGAGGCGGAGGCGGAGGCCGAGGTCGGCGTCCTCGTGGTAGAGGAAGTAGGGCTCGCTGAAACCGCCGAGCCGCTCCCAGGTCTCGCGCGGGATCGCCAGGCAGGCGCCCGAGGGGAAGGCGACCTCGGCCGGCCCGTCGGGCGCCTCGTCGCGGCGACGTCCCGCATCGCCCGCCCAGGCGATCCCGGTGTAGTGGACGACGCCGCCGCTGCTGTTGATCGACCGGCCCCCGTCGGCGGTGACGAGGCCCTGCCAGGCTCCCCATCCGCGGCCGTCGAGCACCGGCCGCTCGATCGCGTCGCGGAACCCGGGCGCGACGACGTTGTCGGGGTTGAGGAGCAGGAGCAGCTCGCCGCTCGCCGCCGCCGCGCCCGCATTGCAGGCGGCGGCGAACCCGTCGTTCCCCGCGCGGGCGATCAGCCGCGCCGACGGCGCCAGATCCGCGACCAGCTCCCGGGTCCCGTCGGTCGAGGCGTTGTCGACGACGATCAGCTCGTCGCCGTCGCGAAGCTCGGCGCCGATGGCGACCAGCGTCCGCGCCAGCGTCGCCGCCGAGTCGTGGGTGACGATCACGACCGCGAGCGACGGCGGGCCATCCGTTCGGGCAGCTCCGTTCACGGGCCGCCGATCTTACGTTCGCGGCGGCGGCCCGCACGGCCCGGCCGCGTGGCCGGGCCGCACGCCGCGCCGCTCCCGGGCGACCGTTACGGCGCCGTCAGGACCTGCTCGGCGACGTCGAAGACGCGGGTGTTGTCGTGCATCCCGACGAACTGGCCGGCGAGCGGTCCGGAGGCGGTCACCGGCACCGCGACCGAGGTGTGGCCGGTCGTCGACCAGTCGGTCGAGATCCGGTTGTCGGTCCCCTTGACCTTGAACGGGCCGTGCCACCAGCGCCTCGGGATCTCCTCGCCCTGGACCTTCGACTTCGGATCGCCCGGGTCCTCGATCGTCAGCCCGCCGGTCTCGTGGTCGCCGGTGACGACGACGAGCACGTTCGGGTTCTCCTCCCGGTAGGCCTCGATCACCTCGACGATCCGGTTCAGCTGCTGGCCCGCCTTCATCGTCAGGTTCGCCGCCGACGCGTGGCCGCCATCGTCGATCTGGTCGACGTCGATCGCGAGGAAGAACCCGCTCGGGTTCGAGCCGAGCACGTCGAGCGCCTTGTCGACGAGGTCCTCCTCGGCGACGTAGCTCGGGTCGTCGGCGGGGTCGTAGTCGGAGATCAGCGAGAGGATCAGCGGATCCTGGCGGACGAGGCCGAGCAGCTTCGGGCCGTCGGCCGCCGCCAGGGTCCCGGCGTCGTGGGCGTAGTCGTAGCCGAGCCCCTCGGCCTCGGCGACGAGGTCGCGGCGGCCGCGGCTCCTGTCGTCGGGCAAGAGATCGGAGACCTTGCCCTTCTGGCCCTTCTCGTACCAGTACTGCTCGCCGCCGCCGAGGATCACGTCGACCTCGGTGTCGTGGAGATACTGCTGGGCGATCTTCTGCTTCTTGCCGCGGCTGTCGACGTGGGCGGCGAAGCCGGCCATCGTCGCATTGGTGACGTCGTTGTCCTCGACCAGTCCCGTCGACTTGCCCTCGGCGCGGGCGATCTCGACGAGGTTCTCGAGCCGGTCCTTGCCGGGGCCGACGCCGGCGTAGCCGTTGCGCGTCTTCTCGCCGGTCCCCATCGCGGTCGCCGACGCGGTCGAGTCGGTCGCGCCGACCCTGCCGAACGGCAGCGTCGTCAGCGAGCCGGAGACGTCGAGCGAGTCCATCGGCTGGCTCTGCCCGGTCCCGTAGCGGGTGAGCTGGACGAGCGTCCGCTGCGCCGGGCCCATGCCGTCGCCGATCAGGACGATCACGCTGTTGCCGGTCGGCCCGGCCGCCCGGGCCGGTCCCCCGCCCGCCGCCAGGGAGCTCACGACGGTGAGGGCAGCCGCGATCAGCGCCGCGATGATCAGCGCCGTCCGACGACGGGTCCCCAATCCGGTCAAGGTGCTCTGCATTCCGAATCCTCTCTCGATCTCCCGGCGTCGGCGGTCGGCCCGGCGACTGTTGGGCGACAGGTTACCCAAGATTGTGGAACAATTCCTCACCCTACGTTCGCCGGAGGCCCGGATGCGGCTCACCAGACGGTTCAAGCATGGAGGAGCGACGGCGCTGCTCGCCACCGCGGTCATCGCGCTCGGCGCTTGCGGCTCGGATTCGAGCAGCGACCCGGCACCGCCGCCCGACGACCCGGCGGCGCCGGTCAGCGGCACCCTGCGCAGCTTCACCTACGGCGACACCGCCAGCGACGCGATCCTCGCCCCGTTCCGCAAGCAGAACCCCGATCTCGACCTGAAGACCGCCACCTTCGACAGCGTCCAGGAGGGCTCGGCGAAGATCGCCGGCGGCTTCGAGACCGACGTCGTCCAGGCCTGCTCGGACGAGTACCAGCCGCTGCTCGCCCGCGACCTCCTGCGGCCGATCGACCCGGCCGGCATCGAGGGCTGGGACCAGCTCGAGTTCCGCGACAACGAGGGCGTCCAGGCCGCCGACGGGCTCGTCAACTTCGTCCCGATCGCGGCCGGGCCGCAGGGGATCATCTACAACACCGAGGAGGTCGCCGATCCACCGACGTCGTGGGCGGATCTGTTCGACCCCGCCTACGCCGGTCGCGTCTCGATCGACGGAGGCACCTGGCTCACCCCCCTCGCCGAGGCGGCGATGGCGATCGGCATCGCGGATCCGATGGCGATGAGCGACGAGCAGGTCGAGGAGGCGAAGGCGTACCTGCTCGAGCACCGCGACCAGATCCGCAGCCTCGCCGAGTCGGACGCCGACAAGTTCAACCTGTTCAAGTCGGGCGAGGTCGTGATCGCCGACGGCGGCCGCGGCAGCGCCGCGCAGCTCGTGGCGGCGGGCCAGCCGGTCGAGTGGGTGGCGCCCGAGGAGGGGGCGATGGCCTGGGTCTGCGGCCTCGGGATCACCGCCGACGCCGAGAACATCCCCGCCGCCTACAAGCTCATCAACTACTTCGTCTCACCCGAGGCCCAGGCGATGATCGCGCAGGCGGGTCTGACGGTGGTCAACCCGGCCGCGATCAGCGACATCCCCAAGGACGTGCGCGCGACAGCCGACCCCTCGTCGCTGACCGACGTGATCGCCGAGGTTCAGCCCGACAACTACCAGACCTGGGTTCGTGCCTGGCAGGAAGTGAAAGCCGGCGGTTGAGCGCGGAGCGGGATGAGCCGGGCGGCCGGGAGGGCCCGGCCGCGGCGCGCGGCCTGCTCGCCGAGCTGGTCGGGATCCCCTCCCCCTCCGGCTCGGAGGGCGAGATCATCGCCCGGATCGAGGAGCTCTGCGACGACTGGGGGCTCGCGTGCGCGCGGACGCGGATCGGCTCGGAGACGGGCCGCGACAGCCTCGTCGTCGGGGCGGCCGATCCCGATCTGGTGATCGCCGCGCACGTCGACACGATCGATGCGCCCTGGCCGGCGCGGGCGCGAATCGACGGCGACATCGTCCATGGGCTCGGCGCCGTCGACGACAAGGGCGGGGTCGTCTCCTGCCTGCTCGCGGCGCGGGATCTCGTCAGTGCCGGAGAGAACCTCGACGCGCTCGGGGTCGGCTTCGCCTTCCCGGTCGACGAGGAGCGCGACGGCGCCGGCTCGCGGTCGCTGGCGCTGGCGCTCCGGCCGCGGTACGCGATCGCACTCGAGGCGACCGGGCTCGCCACCGGGATCGCCGAGATCGGCGACGTCGAGGCGATCGTCCACCTCCACGGCCGCTCCGCCCACGGCGCCCTCGCGGAGCTCGGCGACAACGCGATCGATCACGCGGTCGCCTTCATCAACGCCCTGCCGAGGCTCGGGCTCGACCGCCACGAGCACCCGCTGCTCGGCGCCTCCACGCACGAGGTCGGGTCGATCGCCGCCGGCACCGGCCACAACACGGTTCCCGACCGCTGCAGCGTCAAGGTGGCGATCAAGGTCGTGCCGGGGCAGGGGTCGCGCCCGGTCGTCGCCGCGCTCGATGCGCTCGCCGCCGAGCACGGCGGCCGGGTCGAGCTCGTCGAGGTCACCGAGCCGTTCGAGACGCCGCCGGACTCGAGGCTGGTCACCGGGCTCGACGCCGCCTGCCGGTCCGCCGTCGGCCGCGGCTCGGAGCCGGTCGGCGTCCCGGCCTGGACCGACGCGCACAACTTCGTCGCCTTCGGCGGCGCCGAGGCGGTCGTCTTCGGCCCCGGCGAGTTCGCCACCGCCCACACCCGGGACGAGCACATCGACGCGGGTGCGGTCGTCGAGTGCGCGGCGGTCTTCGCCCGGCTCGCCCGGCAGGGCTGGCGCGAGCGGGCCGGCTGACCCGCGAGGTGCATCGCTCGGCTGACGCGGGTGCCGCCCCGCGGCTCGCGTCCGGCGGCGCAAGCACGGTGGGTCCGCGCCGCGCAATGATGGCCGCCGATGGCCCGCTGCGTCGTCACCCGCAAGCTCCCCTTCGACGCGCTCGAGCGACTCCGCGCCGAGCACGAGGTGGTGGCCTGGCGCGGGGCGCTGCCGCCGGAGCCGGCCGAGCTCCGCGAGCTGGCGACCGAGGCCGAGGGGATCCTCGCGATGCTCACCGACGCGATCGACCGCGAGTTGATCGACGCCTGCCCGAGCCTGCGCGCGGTCGCCAACTTCGCGGTCGGGACCGACAACATCGACGTCGCCTACGCCCGCGAGCGCGGCATCGCGGTCGGCAACACCCCCGGCGTCCTGACCGAGACCACGGCCGACCTCGCCTTCGCGCTGATCCTCGCCGTAGCGCGGCGCGTCGTCGAGTCCGCCGACTCGGTCCGCGGCGGCGAGTGGTGGACGTGGGAGCCGGCCGGCTGGCTCGGCCACGACGTCCACGGCGCCACGCTCGGGATCGTCGGCCCCGGCCTGATCGGCGAGGCGGTGGCGCGACGCGGCGAGGGCTTCGGCATGCGGATCCTCCGCAGCGGGCGAACGCCCGGCCCCGGCCGCGTCACGCTCGATCAGCTCCTCGCCGAGTCCGACTTCGTCAGCCTCCACTGCCCGCTCACCGACGAGACGCGCGGGCTGATCGACGAGCCGGCGCTGATGGCGATGAAGCAGAGCGCGATCCTCGTCAACACCGCCCGCGGCGAGGTCGTCGACTCCGACGCCCTGCGGCGCGCGCTCGAGGCCGGCTGGATCGCCGGCGCCGGCCTCGACGTCACCGACCCCGAGCCGCTCCCCGGCTACGACCCGCTGCTCGGCGCCCCCAACCTGACCGTCGTCCCCCACATCGGCTCCGCCTCCCACGCCACCCGCGGACGGATGGCGGCGATGGCGGTCGACAACCTGCTCGCCGCCCTCGCCGGCGA
>CAZTGN010000160.1:0-6325 GCA_964613275.1 uncultured Conexibacter sp.
CTCGACGATCGAGCGCGCGGTGCGGGCCGCCTCGGCGCCGTCGAACGTCGGCGGCGCAACCGGCGGCGGCAGCGGGTTCGGGACCGGCTCGAAGGAGAACATCAGGACCACGAGGGCGACCACGGCGGGCACCAGGGCGGCGCGATAGATCCTCGGGTCGAACATCGGTAGGGCGGTGAAACTAACCTCTCCGCATGGCCGAGGCCTCGGCTCGCATCCTTCTCGTCGATGACGAGGAGTCGATTCAGACTCTCCTCGCGTACCCGCTCCGCAGGGACGGCTACGAGGTCGTCGTCGCCCGCGACGGTCGCGAGGGCCTCGACCGCTTCGCGGACGATCGCTTCGACCTCGTCGTGCTCGACGTGATGATGCCGCGGATCGACGGGATCGAGGTCTGCCGGCGGCTGCGCTCGCGCAGCCAGGTTCCGATCATCATGCTGACGGCCCGCGACGACGAGGTCGACAAGGTCCTCGGGCTCGAGATCGGCGCCGACGACTACATCACGAAGCCGTTCAGCGTCCGCGAGTTCCGCAGCCGCGTCAAGGCGGCGCTGCGGCGGACCCGGATGTCGGGCGAGGAGCCGGACGAGGGGGCGATCGGCGCCGGCGAGCTGGCGATCGACCCGGGCCGTCGGCAGGTCAGCGTCCGGGGCGAGCGCGTCCAGCTGACCTACGTCGAGTTCGAGCTGCTGGCGGCGCTGGCCCGGAGCCCGGGCCGCGTCCTCGACCGCGCCGCTCTGCTCGAGCGCATCTGGGGCGACAGCACCTACCGCGATCCGCGGACGATCGACGTCCACATCCGTCACCTGCGCGAGAAGATCGAGGCCGAGCCGAAGGCCCCCGAGTACCTGTTGACGGTGCGCGGGGTCGGCTACCGGTTTCGCGACGAGGACGTGAGCTGAGTTGAGCGGGCGACCCGTCTCGCGGCTGGACAGCGTCCGCACCCGGCTCGTCGCCCTGTTCTTCGCGATCACCGCGACGGCGATCGCCTTCGTCTACCTCTACGTGGTCCCCCAGCTCAGCTCGCGGCTCGAGACCGAGCGGCTCGAGCGGCTCGAGCAGCAGGGCGGCGAGGAGCTCGGCCGGCTTCGCAGCGCCGCCCACCGCGGGCTCGAGCAGCGGGAGCTGGCGGCGCTCGTTCGCCGCACCGCCGCCGACGTCGACTCCCGCATCACCCTGCTCGGGCTCCGCGAGGGCGATCCCGCGTTCGTGATCGCCGACTCCGAGCTCGAGTCCGAAGCGCTCGATCCCGAGTACCCGGCGGCCACCGGCGCCGCCGCGACCAACGACGTCCACTCCGAGATCGAGACGGTCGGGGGCAAGAGGATCGGCGAGGCCGCCTTCCCGGTCGGGGGCGCGCTGCCGGGTCGCGACCGCCCGGGCGGCGATGGGGCCGCGGCGGGGGATGAGGGGCCGGGGTGGGTGATCGTCCTCTCGGCGCCGCTCGACGACGTCGAGGCCAACGTCGCGCTCGTCCGGCGCCAGACGCTGATCGCGGGCGGGATCGCCCTCGCCCTGTCGCTCCTCGCCGCCTACATCGCGGCCGGCTACCACGCTCGCCGCCTGCGCCGGCTCGAGTCGGCGGCCGCGCGGGTCGCCCAGGGCGATTTCAGCGTCCCGATCCCGGCCGGCGGCAACGACGAGGTCGGCCAGCTCGCGGATACGCTGGACTCGATGCGGAGGCGGCTGCGGGGCCTCGAGACCGCCCGCCGCGACTTCATCGCCAACGCCTCGCACGAGCTGCGGACGCCGATCGCCTCGCTCGGCGGCTTCGTCGAGCTGCTCGACGAGGACCCCGAGCCCGACGCCGCCAGCCGGCGCGAGTTCGTGCGGACGATGAGGGGCCAGATCGAGCGGCTCACGAAGCTCTCGACGGACCTGCTCGACCTCTCGCGGCTCGACGCCGACGCGCTGACGCTGCGCAACGAGCCGATCGACCTGACCGGCCTCGCGGGCGAGGTCGCGACCGAGTTCGCGGCGGCGGCCGAGCGCCACGACGCCACCGTCCGGGTGCTCGCCGGTGGCGGGGAGGCGCATGCGCAAGCGGATCGCGCGAGGGCGGCGCAGATCTTGCGTATCCTCGTCGACAACGCGCTCAAGCACACGGCGCCCGGAACCGAGATCGCCATCAGCCCCGCCAGCACAGCCACCGAAGCCCGGGTCACCGTCACCGACGACGGTCCCGGGATCGACCCGAGATCCCGCGATCGCATCTTCGACCGCTTCTACACGGCCGACTCCGTCAGCGGTTCCGGGCTCGGTCTCGCGATCGCCCGCGAGCTCGCCCGGGCCATGGGTGGCGACGTCATCCTCGACCCGCGCCGCGGCCGCGGCGCCTCCTTCAGCGTGACCCTGCCGCCGGCCGGCGCCGCCGAAGCCAGCCCCCGCGGGCATCTGGGAGCTCCGGCGTGAGCCTGACAACGGGGCGGATCGGGCCGGTGCTCGCGGCCGGAGCGGCGATGCTGCTCCTCGCTCTCGGCGTCGCGGCCTGCGGCGGCGACGACCCGACCGATCCGGCGACGG
This sequence comes from uncultured Conexibacter sp., assembly GCA_964613275.1. GTDB lineage: Bacteria > Actinomycetota > Thermoleophilia > Solirubrobacterales > 70-9 > RHKX01. Next base: position 2,524 of record CAZTGN010000160.1, read on the forward strand.
TGACGACGACGACGGCGGTCGAGGACGGCAGGCCGGCGTCGGGGACCCCGTTCGACCCCCGGGCGATCTACGCCGAGGCGGCGCCGAGCGTCGTCACGATCATCTCCTTCGTGGGCGACGCGTCGAGCCCGTCCGCGGCCGGGCAGGGATCGGGGTTCGTGGTCAGCGGGGACGGCGAGATCGTCACCAACGCCCACGTCGTCACCGACGCGACCGCGGTCGGCGGCGGCGATCCGATCAACGAGGCCGACGAGGTCTACGTCGAGTTCGGCGACCGCAACCAGGTCCCGGCCGAGATCGTCGGAACCGACCCGAACGCGGACGTCGCGCTGATCGAGGTCGATCCCGAGGGGCTCGACCTGAACCCGATCGAGCTCGGCGATTCCGAGTCGATCCGGGTCGGCGATCCGGTCGCGGCGATCGGCAGCCCGTTCGGCCAGGAGCAGTCGATGTCGGTCGGCATCGTCTCCGCCACCGACCGCTCGATCGAATCGCTGACCCAGTTCCGGATCGATGGCGCCATCCAGACCGACACCTCGATCAACCCCGGCAACTCCGGCGGCCCCCTGTTCGACGCCGACGGCCGCGTGATCGGGATCGACCAGCAGATCAACACGACCTCGGGCGGCGACGAGGGGGTCGGCTTCGCGGTCCCGATCAACCTCGTCAAGCGCTCGATCGACCAGCTTCGCGAGAGCGGCGAGGTCCGCTACGCCTACATCGGCGTCCGCAGCCAGCCGCTCTACCCGCAGCTCGCCGACAAGCTCGGGATCGACGCTCCGACCGGCTCGCTGATCTCGTCCATCGTCCCCGGCGGGCCCGCCGACGAGGCGGGGCTGCGCGGCGGCTCGGACGAGTCGAAGATCGAGTTCCAGGGCCGCAAGGTCGTCGCCGGCGGCGACACGATCGTCGCCGTCGACGGGGACGAGCTGGTGGCCGAGAACGATCTCTCACGGCTGATCGCCGCCTACGACCCCGGCGACGAGGTGACGCTCGAGATCATCCGCGACGGCGAGCGGATGGACGTCGATGTCACGCTCGGGGCCCGTCCCGAGTCGTGATCCGGGCGTGAGCCGCTGACCGTCGGGTCGCATCCGCTCGCCGGCCTCGTCGCCGAGCTCGCCGCAGACCTGCGCGAGGTCGTCCTGCCCGAGCTCGGGCGCGCCGGGGGGCGGGCCCACGCCGGCGGCGGCGCCGGCGGCGACGTCACCTTCGCGATCGACGAGCGGGCCGAGGCACGGATGGAGCAGCACCTGGCCGAGCGCGCTCCCGAGGTGGCCTTCTACTCCGAGGACCGCGGCCTCGTGATGCCCGGCGGCGAGCCGCGCTGGGTGCTCGTCGTCGACCCGATCGACGGTACGCGGCCGGCGCTGGCGGGGCTCGAGTCGGCCTGCGTGTCGGTCGCGGCGGCGCCGCTCGACGGCGTGCCCGCGATGGCCGACGTCGAGGTCGGTTGCGTGATCGAGATCAAGTCCGGGTCGCGGTTCATCGCCGTTCGCGGCGCCGGCGTCGAGCCGGTGCCGCGCCTCTCCGGCCAGGCGAGCGTCGAGCGGATGCTCTGGACCTACGGGTTCCGCGGCCGGCCGGCGGTCGCGACCGCGATCGTGCTCGGGGGGCTGATCGACGGCTCCTCGGTCGCCGGCGGAACCTTCGACCTCGGCTCGGCGACCTACGACATGACGAGGCTCGTCACCGGCCAGCTCGACGCCTACGTCGAGCCCGGCCCGCGGATGATCGAGGAGGTCGACTGGATGCGGGCCGAGTTCGAGCGGGTCGGCCGCGGCGCGGTGCTCAACAACTCCCCCTACGACCTGGCGGCGGCGGCGCTGATCCTCACCGAGGCGGGGGCGGTCGTCAGCGACGCCCGCGGGGCACCGCTCGGCGACCGGCCGCTGCTCGGCTCCGGGCACGAGTTCCAGATGTCGTGCGTGTGCGCCGCCAACGCCGAGCTGCACGCGGCGATCCTCGTCGCGGGGGGTGCCGGCGTCGAGCGGCTGCGGGAGGCGGGCCCGCCCGCCGGGGGCGCGGCGGGGGCCGGGCCGCCCTGATCGCGGTGCGCCGCGCGGCGATAGCCTCCCGGCCGTGACGAGCGATCGGCCCACCGACGAAGCCCCGCCGCTGATCATCGTCTCCAACCGCGGCCCGGCGCAGTTCGACCGCGACGCCGAGGGCAACCGGGTGATCAGCCGCGGCGGCGGCGGCCTGGTGACTGCGCTGACCGGCCTCGCCACCCACCGCCGGGTGCTCTGGGTGGCCTCGGCGATGACCGCCGAGGACGTCGTCGTCGCCCGTGAGGCCGGCGGCCCGACCGAGATCGAGCTCGAGGAGGGCTCCTACGAGGTCGAGATGGTCGCCTCCGACGCCGCCGCCTACGAGCTCTTCTACAGCGTCATCGCCAACCCGCTTCTCTGGTTCACCCAGCACTACCTCTGGGACCTCTCGAACGCGCCCGACATCCGCGTCGACGAGAAGGCCGCCTGGCGCGGTGGCTACCGGGTCGTCAACGACGACATCGCCCGCGCCGTCCTGAAGCGGCTCGATGGCGAGCGGCAGCCGCTGGTCATGTTCCACGACTACCACCTCTACACGGCGCCGGCGATCGTCCGCGCCGAGCGCCCCGAGGCCTTCCTGCATCACTTCGTCCACATCCCCTGGCCGCATCCCGACGCCTGGCGGATCCTGCCCCGCGAGTGGCGCGAAGAGATCTTCGACGGGCTGCTCGCGAACGACATCATCGGCTTTCACACCGCCGCCTACGTGCACAACTTCCTCGACTGCTGCCGTGAGCTGGTCGGCTGCGAGGTCGACTACCGCAACGAGGTCGTCCGCTACGGCGACCGCGAGATCTGGGTCCGGGCATACCCGCTCGGGATCGACGCCGAGCGGCTGCGCCGGGTGGCCGCCACAGAGGAGGTCGCCGACTACGAGCGCGAGCTGCTCGCGCGCCGTCGCGAGCACCTGATCATCCGCGTCGACCGCGCCGACCTCTCCAAGAACGTGCTGCGGGGGTTCACCGCCTTCGACCAGTTCCTCGCCGACCACCCCGAGTTCCACGAGCGGGTCACCTTCATCGCCCACCTGCAGCCGTCGCGGCAGGACGTCCCCGAGTACCAGGAGTACCTGGAGCGGATCGAGGCGCTGGTCGCGGTCGTCAACCACCGGCACGGGACGACCGACTGGATGCCGATCGACCTGCGGATCTACGAGAACTTCCACGAGGCGGTCGCCCGCTACAAGCACTTCGACCTGTTGATGGTCAACTCGCTCTTCGACGGCATGAACCTGGTCGCCAAGGAGGCGCCGGCGGTCAACACCCGCGACGGCGTCCTGATGCTGTCGGAGAACACCGGCGCCCACGAGGAGCTCGGGTCCTGCGCGCTCAGCGTCAACCCGTTCGACATCGAGGAGCAGGCGGAGGCGATCCACCGCGCCCTCAGCATGGACTTCATCGAGCGCCGCCGCCGCGCCGACAGGCTGCGCGAGATCGTCGACGGCCGCGACCCCGGCGACTGGGTCGACGACCAGCTCGCCGACATCCGCGCCAAGCGCGACGGCTGACCCCCGCCAGCGTCCGACGGCCGAGCCGGCCGCGCACGCCGGAATCCGGCCGACCCAACCCTCTGGGTCATCTGACCTGCGTATGGCGTGGGCAGGATTACCCAGCTCGCTGGGCAACGTCCGCCGCGGAGACGATCAGGGGCCGAACTGGCGGATGCCGGGGGGTGGACCGGACGGCGCGGGCGCCGGCGGCGGCGCGGCTGCGGGCGCGGCCGGGGCGACCGGGGCGGGCGGGGCCGGCGGC
>CAZTGN010000161.1:0-6291 GCA_964613275.1 uncultured Conexibacter sp.
CGTCCCCGACCTCGCGCGCCTCGCCGCCTTCGTCACGCGATCGCCGGCGGCGGCGGCGGCCACCGACGCCGGGCGCGCGCTGCTCGACGGGCTGCGCCGCGGCGAGGACGTGACGTGCGCGTCCGTCGCCGAGCTGGCGGTGCGCGCCGTCGTCGGCGCTGCGGGCGTCACCGCCGCCGTGGTCGGCGTGCGCCGCCTCGAGCACCTCCGGGAGGCCGTCGCCTGTGCCGACGGCGGCGCCCTCTCGCCGCGGATCGCGGCGGCGCTCGACGCCCGGCGCTGGGGCGAGGGCTGGTACGGCGAGCCGCTCCCGGCTGGCTAACGTCGGACCTCCGACCGCTCACCCGGTGGTGGTCACCTGCCTCCTCCGTGAGGCGTGAAGATCCCCATGTCCTGACGCGAGAGGCGCGCCTCACCGGGCGTATAGTCGCACCGCCGGTATGACCACCGCTGGGAAGCAGGACACGCTGGCGGGGCCGCTCGCGATGGAGCGCCGCCCGAGCGCGAGCCGCGAGCCGGGGAGCATCCTCGGTTCGTACCGGTTGCTCGAGGTCCTGGGCGAAGGCGGGATGGGCATCGTCTACCTGGCCGAGCACGTGAAGCTCGGTCGCAAGGTCGCGCTCAAGACCCTGCGCAGCGAGCTCGCGACCAACCCCGACGCCGTGCGGCGCTTCTTCGCCGAGGCCCGCGCGGTCAACCGGATCTGCCACGATCACATCGTCGAGATCACCGACTTCGTCGAGGACGGCAACTACTACATCATGGAGCTGCTGCAGGGCGTGTCCCTGACCGCGGCCATGGAGGCGACCCCGGTGATGCCGCTCGACCGAGCGGTGGGCATCATGACCCAGGTCGCCGCCGCCCTCGACGCCGTCCACGACGCCGGCATCATCCACCGCGACCTCAAGCCCGACAACATCTTCCTGGTCGAGCGCGCCGGGCAGAAGGACTTCGTCAAGGTCCTCGACTTCGGCGTCGCCAAGCTGCTCGAGCTCGGCGACCACCTGTCGATGGACCGCACCGCGTCCGGCGCGGTGCTGGGCACGCCCGAGTACATGTCGCCGGAGCAGGCCTGCGGCAAGGAGATCGACCACCGCACCGACGTCTACGCGTTCGGGGCCATCCTCTACGAGCTGGTCACCGGTCGGCTGCCCATCGTCGCCCGCAACTTCGCCGAGCTCGTGGTCCAGCACCTCAGCGTGGCGCCGGTCTCCCCCCGCCGGCTGAAGGATCTGCCCCACGAGATCCCGTCGCAGCTCAGCGACCTCATCCTGGCGTGCCTGGCCAAGGAGCCCGCGGATCGGCCCGAGTCCATGGGGGAGGTGGGCAAGCACCTGGTCGCCATCGCCGCGACCGAGGGCTGGAGCCTGACCGCGTACTCGACCCTGCCGCCGTTCGATCTCTCGGGTCCGCTCAAGGCGCTGCCGCTGCCACGGCCGTCGATCCAGGCGCGGCGACGGCGGGGCCGGATCGCGATGGCCGCCGTCGCCGGGGTGGTGGTCGCGGCCGCCGCGGTGTGGGTCGCGACCCGTCCCGATCGCCCCGCCGCGACGGCGTCGTCGCCGCCGGCCCCGGCCGCGGCCCAGATCGAGGTCGAGTTCGTGACCAGCCCGCCCGGCGCCGCGGTGTACCGGACCGGGGAGAGCGCGCCGCTCGGCTGGACACCGTTCACGGCCTCGTTCGCGCCCTCGGATCGGGTCCAGTCGTTCGAGCTACGCAAGCCCGGCTTCGAGGCCGCCAGCACCTCGATCTTCCTCGATCGGAGTCGGCGGGTCGCGGCCACGCTGACCGAGTCACCGGCCCCCACGGCCGCCGCCGCGGTCGCCGACGAGGCCAAGGCCGCCGGGGCCGGGAGTGGATCGGCGGAGCCGGCGCTGGCGAGCGGACCCGAGCGCGCGGCCCCGGCGTCCACCAGCGGTGAGCGACGACGCGACCGCAAGAGCGATCGCAAGCGCCCGCCGGCCAGCGCCGGGACCGCGACCCCGATCCGGACCGGCGACACCTCGCCACCGGTCGACGACAAGCGGCGCGTCGATCGCACCGGCGTCCTCAACCCGTTCGAGTGAGCATGCGTCGCCTCCTCCTGCAGAGCACCCTGGTCGTCGCGCTGGCCCTCGGGCTGGCCGCGCTGACCCCTGCCGTCGCCGCCCAGCCGGCCCCCGCCGACGCCAAGCTGGTCTCGCGCCGGCACTACGACGAGGCCACGGCGGCCTACAAGCTCGGGCACTTCGAGGCCGCGCTCGCCGGCTACGAGGCCGCCTACCAGGCCTTCGCCGCGCCCGCCTTCCTCTTCAACATCGCCCAGTGTCACCTCCAGCTCGGCCGCTGGGATCGCGCGATCTTCTTCTTCGAGGGCTACCTGCGCGAGCTGCCGCAGGCGAGTAACCGCGCGCTGGTCGAGGAGCTCATCCAGGAGGCCGAACGCAAGCGCCGCGAGGCGGACGAGGCCGAGCGCCAGCGCCGGGAGGCCGAGGCGCTGCGCCTCGAGCGCGAGCGGCGCGCCGCCGAGGAGCGCGAGCTGGCCCAGCGGCTCGACACCGCCGTGGCCCCGCCGCCGCGGGCGGAGGCGCCGGTCTACAAGAAGTGGTGGTTCTGGGCCGCCGTCGGCGGCGTCGCGGCGGGCGCGGCGACGGCTGTCGTGGTGGGCACCGGCGGCACCCGGACCGTGCTCCCGGCGGGCAGCCTCGGGACCTGGGACCGGCGATGAGGGCGGCGGCGCCGTCGCGGCAGGCGGGCGCGCCGGGCGTGCCCGGTGCGCTGCACGCCCTGGCGTTGCTGGCCGCGCTGGCCGCGCTGCCGGCCTGTGGCGAGGAGACCCGGATCGAGACCGGCCTCACCGGCGTCGAGCTCACGATCACGTACCCCACCGACCGCGGCATCGATCAGCTCCGGATCTGGGGCGTCGCTGGCGGCGCCGAGGCCTTCGCGCCCGGGCTCGTCCCCGAGGTCGCCACGACGCTGACCTCCGGCCAGGACACGCTGATGATCCTCCTGCCCGACGCGCTGGCCGGCAGCAGCCTGCGGGTCCGGGTCGACGGGCTGGCCGGCGGCGCGGTGATCGGCTCCGGTGGCGGAACCGCGACGCTCCGCGCCGGCCAGCTCGTCACCGTGACCGCCGCGGTGGGAGGGCCGGCGATCTGCGGCGACGGCGAGGTCGTCGCCGGGCTGGAGGAGTGCGACGACCAGAACACCACCGCCGGGGACGGCTGCGCCGCGCTGTGCTTCGTCGAGCCCGGCTACACCTGCGACGGCGAGCCCTCGCGGTGCTGGAGCGGGAGGGTGTGCGACGACGGGCTCGACAACGACGGCGATGGCCTGATCGATCTCGACGATCCCGGCTGCACGGACAGCGAGGACGGCTCGGAACGCAGCGCGGCGGTCTGCGACGACGGCATCGACAACGACCGCGACGGTCGCGCCGACTTCGGACCGGACGGCGACGACGGCTGCGCGTCGCCGACCGCCGACAGCGAGCTCAACGGGGGGCCGTGCAACGACGGCCTCGACAACGACGGGGACGGCCTGACCGACTACCGCACGGACGGCCTCGGCGACCCTGGCTGTTCGATGGTCATGGATCTGTCCGAGCGCGGCACGACCGCATGCGACGACGGCGCCGACAACGACGGCGACGGCGCGGCCGACTTCCCGGCCGACCCGGGCTGCAGCGGCCCCGGCGACGACAGCGAGCGCGGCACGCTCGCGTGTGACGACGGCCTCGACAACGACGGCGACGGCCGCACCGACTACCGGGTGGCCGGCGTCGGCGACCCGGGCTGCAGCGGCCCCGAGGACAACAGCGAGCGGGGGCCGCTGGCGCTGGCCTGTGACAACGGCATCGACGACGACAGCGACGGCACGTCCGACTTCCTGGTCGCCGGCGGCGGTGACCCTGGCTGCGACAGCCCCGAGGATCTCTCGGAGAAGGGCGTGCTGGCCTGCGACGACGGCGTCGACAACGACGGCGACGGGCTGATCGACGCCAGCGTGCTCGGGACCGGCGACCCCGGCTGTAGCTCGCCCGCCGATCTCTCCGAGCGCGGCACCACCGCCTGCGACGACGGCCTCGACAACGACAACGACGGCGCGGCCGACTACCCCGCCGACCTCGGCTGCGCCGGCCCGGCCGACGGCGACGAGCGCTGCACCGCCGGCGGCGGCTGTCCGCAGTGCGACGACGGGATCGACAACAACGGCGACGAGCTGGTCGACTTCCGCCTCGACGGCGGCGGCGACCCCGGCTGCACCGACGCCCGCGACGACGAGGGCGGCTCGACCGCGTGCTCGGATGGTGTCGACAACGACGGCGATGGCCTCGCCGACGCCGCCGACCCGGGCTGCCTCTCGGCCGCGGACACCTCGGAGCGCGGCACCGCCCTGTGCGACAACGGCAGCGACGACGACAACGACGGTCGCACCGACTACCGCGTCGACGGCCAGGGCGACCCCGGGTGCAGCGGCCCCTCCGACACCTCCGAGCGCGGGTCCGGGGTCTGCGACAACGGCGTCGACGACGACGGCGACGGGCGGTCCGACTTCCGGCTCGACGGGCTCGGCGATCCGGGCTGCGACAGCGTCGACGATCCCAGCGAGCGCGGCAGCGCCGTGTGTGACGACGGCCTCGACAACGACGGCGACGGCCTGATCGATCACCGGCCGGGGGGCGGCGGCGACCCGGGCTGCACCTCGATCGGCGACACCAGCGAGCGAGGCGACGACGTGTGCGACGATGGCCTCGACAACGACGGCGATGGCCTGATCGATTTCCGGCCGGGCGGCGGTGGCGATCCCGGCTGCGCGGCTCCCGCCGACAGCTCCGAGCGTGGCCCGACGCTGGTGTGCGACGACGGGCTCGACAACGACGGCGATGGGGTCCGCGACTACCCGCTGGATCCGGGCTGCGACAGCGTGACCGATCCGTCCGAGCGCTGTAGCGGCCCGACCTGCCCGGCCTGCGACAACGGCATCGACGACGATGGCGATCTGCTCGTCGACGCCCCCGACGATCTCGAGTGCACCGGGCCCGCCGATGACAGCGAGCAGGGTCCGCCGGCCTGCAGCGACGGGATCGACAACGACGGCGACGGGCTGGCCGACGCCGTCGATCCGGGCTGCACCTCGGCGACCGACAACAGCGAGCGCGAGCCGACGCTGGTGTGCGACGACGGGCTCGACAACGACGGCGACGGCCTGAGCGACTTCGTCCAGGGCGGCGGCGATCCCGGCTGTGTCGCGCCCGACGACCCCAGCGAGCGCGGGACGCTGGTCTGCGACAACGGCCTGGACGACGACGGCGACGGCCGGACCGACTACCACGTCGATCCGGCGTTGACCGACCCGGGCTGCACCGGCCCCGCCGATGCGAGCGAGCGCGGCTCGATCGCATGCGACGACGGCGTCGACAACGACGGCGACGGTCTCGCCGACCAGCTCGACCCGGGCTGCACCGGCCCCGGCGACGCCAGCGAGCGCGGGCCCCTGGCCTGCGACAACGGCCTCGACGACGACAGCGACGGCCGGGTCGACTTCCACGCCGATCCGGCCCTCCGCGATCCCGGGTGCGACGGCCCGGCCGACACCAGCGAGCGGTGCACCGGCCCCGCCTGCCCGGCCTGCGACAACGCCCTGGACGACGACGGCGACGGGCGCATCGACTACTCGCTGGTGTCGGCGGCCTCGGACCCCGGCTGCACCGGGCCCGGCGACACCTCGGAGCTGTGCACGGGGACCGGCTGTCCGCAGTGCGACGACGGCGACGACGACGACAACGACGGCGCCGTCGATCTCCTCGACTGCGGGTGCAGCGGGCCGACCGACCCGACCGAGGGCGGCGTGTGCGTCCCCCACTGTCGCGACGGCATCGACAACGACGGCGACGGCCTGGTCGACTCCGACGATCCGGGCTGCGCCAGCCCCAACGACGCGACCGAGACCCGGGTCAACGTCCAGTGCGACGACGGCATCGACAACGACGGCGACGGCCTCATCGACTTCCGCCTGATCGGCGGCGACCCGGGCTGCAGCAGCGTCAACGACAACAGCGAGAGCTGACTACGGGTCGCGGCCGGCCAGCGCGTCGATCACGGCCGCGAGCGCGCGCTGCTCGTCGGCCGACCCGAACACGAACTCGAGGCCGACGCCGCGGATCGCGCCGTCGCGGACCACCGACCGCACCCGCGCGCCGACGCGCAGCGGCTGGCTACGGCTGGCGACGGCGATGCGCAGCGCGACCAGCTCGCCGCGCTCGAGCACGGGGTCGGTCAGGAGCATCATGCCGCGGGCGCTGACCTC